>NZ_NEUE01000235.1 GCF_002910905.1 Streptomyces sp. SM11
GCGGGCGGCGTCCCAGGTGAGGGCACGGGCCTGTTCGAGGCGGACGAGCATGTCGGCGCAGAGGTGCTTGACCGCCTGGAACGCCCCGATCGGCCGCCCGAACTGCTCCCGTACGGTGGCGTGTTCGACGGCGGTGTCGAGGCTGCGGGCGGCGGTTCCGCAGGCGTCGGCGGCGAGGAGGACGGCGGCCAGGTCGCCGACGAGCGCCGGATCGGCCACCGGCACGACCCGGTGCGCCGGTACGTGGACGGCGTCGGCGCGCACCTCGGCGGTGGGGCGGGTCGGGTCGACGCTGCGGTGCGGGCGCACGGTGAGGCCCTCCGCCCCGGCGTCCACGAGGAACCAGCGCTCACCGTCGGGTGTGGCGGCAGGCAGCAGGAGCAGGTCGGCCGCGCCGGCGGTCAGGACGGGCGGGGCGGTGCCGTCGAGCCGGTGGCCGCCCTCGGCCGGGGTGGCGGTGAGGATGCCGGGGGTGAGGGCGACGGCGGCGGTGCGGTCCCCGGCTGCGAGCTCCCGGAGCGGGCCGCCCAGCGCCCCGGCTCCGGCGGCCACCGCGCGGTGGAGCACGGCGGAGGCGAGCGTGGTCGTGAGGTACGGGCCGGGCAGCGAGGCGTACGCGGCCTGCTCCAGGACGACGGCGAGGTCGAGTAGGTCCCCGCCGCCCCCGCCGTACGCCTCGGGCAGGTGGACGCCGGTGAGCCCCTGTCCGGCGAGCGCCTCCCAGTGGGCGGGGCGCACTCCGGGGGCGGCCGGGCTTCCCGCGTCGAGGAGTTCGCGTACCTCGCCGGGTGGAGCGGCGCGGGCCAGCCACCCCCGTACGGAGTGCGCCAGCGCGCGGTGCTCTTCGGTGATGCCGATGCCGATACCCGTGCCGATGCCCATGCGAATCCCCGCCGGTCGCAGCCACTGGAACGGCGCAAGAGTAGAACACGTTTCAATTCGACGGAAGACCTGACGGTGGGTCAGGAAGTCTCCGGGGCCGGACCGGAACAGGGTGCCGCCAGGAAGCGTCCACCATGCACACACTTGGGAGGAGCCCGGGTGATCGACGCTGCCCGGAGGCCCCACGTATGCGACGGACGAAACCGATACGGCCCACCGGGGAGCTCTCCGAGCCGCCGCACTCCGGCCCCATCGTGCCCGTCCTCGCCTTCGCGGGTATCGCCGTCGCGGCCATGCAGACGCCGCTCGTCCCGGTCATCAAGGACCTGCCGGTCCTGCTGAGCACCGACCCGGCCAACGCCACCTGGGTGATGACCGCCACCCTGCTCGCCGGTACTCCTGGCGAGCAGCTCGGACGCCGGGCCCTCCCCCGCCCCGGCCCCCGCACCGGTCGCCGCGATGGCCCCCGCCGAGGCCGTCGACCGGAACGTACGGCACGATGGGTCGCCGTCGACAGACTCTTGAGCCCCGCATCTGGAGGAACCCCGTGACCGCCGAGTCCGCCGCCGCTTCCGCTTCCGCGTCCGCCGCCGGACCCGGGCCGGAGATCCTCGCCTCGTTCGAGGCCGCCAAGGGTTTCATGCCGGTCCACGAGGGCCTCGCCCTGTACGCCGCCGCCACCGGGGCCGGCGCCCTCGGGCTGCCGCTGCTGGAGGTGGGCACGTACTGCGGGCGGTCCGCCATCCTGCTCGCGGACGCGGCACGGGCCGCCGGGGTGGCCGCGCTCACCGTCGACCACCACCGGGGCAGTGAGGAGCAGCAGCCCGGCTGGGAGTACCACGACCCGAACGTGGTGGACCCGGAGATCGGGCTGATGGACACCCTGCCGACGTTCCGCCGCACCCTGCGCCGGGCCGGTCTGGAGGACCACGTGGTGGCGCTCGTCGGGCGGTCCCCGCAGGTCGCCGCCGTGTGGCACGGTCCGCTCGGGCTGGTCTTCATCGACGGCGGGCACACCGACGAGCACGCGAACGCCGACTACGAGGGCTGGGCCCCGCATGTCGCCGAGGGCGGGCTGCTGGTGATCCACGACGTGTTCCCCGACCCGGCCGACGGCGGGCAGGCCCCGTACCGGATCCACCAGCGGGCGCTGGCCTCCGGGGCGTTCACCGAGGTGTCGGTGACGGACTCGCTGCGCGTGCTGCGCCGCACGGGGACCGGGATCTGAGCCGTCCGGACAGCCGGGTGGGTAGCATCGCCGCGTGCCGTACGACGACAGCCCTGCCCCCACCCGCCGCGCCCGGCCCCTCACCGTGGCCGCCGCGCTGGCCGCCGTATGCCTGACTGCCGCCGGATGCGGCGGCGGCCCGGACGTCGGCGAGGCCGGCGCGGACTCGCCGCGACCGGGTGCCGGCGGCGCTTCCTCGACGGCCGCGACGCCGGCCGACCAGCAGCCGCAGCCATCCGGTTCCACCGGGAGCGTGCCGTCCGGGCCGGCCGCCGGGAAACCGCTGCCGAGGGGCCCGCTGACCGGCCGGACCGTGGTGATCGACCCGGGACACCATCCACGTAACCGCGATCACACCCGGGAGATCAACGAGCAGGTCGACATCGGCACCGGCCGCAAGGAGTGCGATACGACCGGTACGTCCACCGATGACGGCTATCCGGAGGCCCGGTTCACCCTTGATGTGTCCCACCGGCTGCGCACGCTGCTGGAGGCCGAGGGCGCCCGGGTCCGGCTGACGCACGACGAGGACCGGCCGTTCGGTCCGTGCATCGACGAGCGGGCCCGGATCGGGAACGAGGCGAAGGCCGACGCGGTGGTGTCGGTGCACGCCGACGGATCGGCCGTGGGCAACCGGGGCTTCCATGTGATCCTGCCCGCCGAGGTGAAGGGCGGTGGGGCCGACACCTCGAAGATCGTGAAGAGTTCGGCCGATCTCGGCGCGAGGATCGCGGGACACTTCGTCCGCACGACCGGAAGCGCGCCTTCCAATTACATCGGTGGGAATACCGGCCTGGACACGCGTAATGATCTCGGCGGACTGAATCTGTCGACCGTGCCCAAGGTGTTCATCGAATGCGGCAATATGCGTGACCCGAAGGACGCCGCTCTGCTCACCAGCGCGAGTTGGCGGCAGAAGGCGGCCCAGGGACTGGCCGACGGCATTACCAGCTACCTGAAGGGGTAGTTCTGCGGTGATATTGGGGGGTAGCCGCTCACGATCCGATCCGGGACGCAACCCGCCCGGGCAGACGATAGATTCATCCGTACGATGGGGAGCCGCTTCCGAGCTTCAAGCCGTACCCGCCGCACCGGCGGCAGCGACGACCGCCCCGACGAGACGACCGACTAAGGACCTTCACGTGAATATCCGATCCCTCACTCGAGGCGACGGCGTGGTGATCGGAGCAGCGGTCGTGCTGTTCATCGCCTCTTTCCTCGACTACTCCAGCTACGACTGCCCTCAGGGAGTCGACTGCTCCCGGTTCGACAGCGCGAACGCCTGGGACTCGCTCGGGCTCCTGATGAGCGTCTATCTCGCCGGGGTCATCGGCGCGGCGCTGCTGATCGTCAGCCGTACGATGCCGGGCCGCAAGGTGGTCGGACTCGACCTCGGCCAGTTCGGCGCGGCGCTCACCGTCTTCGCCCTGTGGACCGCGTTCTGGACGATCCTCGACATCAGCAACGCCGGCGCCGGCCTGATCCTCGGCCTGCTCGCCACCATCGCGCTCGCCGCGGGCGCGATCGCCGGACCGCTGGTGCCCTTCCTCAAGGCCCCGCTCGTCAGCCCGGCCGGTCCGGCGCAGGCCGTCCAGGGCGGGCAGCCCCCGTACGGTGCGCAGCCCGGCCAGGGCTACGGCTTCCCGGGCGGTCAGCAGCAGGCGCCGTACGGTGCCCAGCCGAGCCAGGGTTACGGCTACCCCGGCGCCCCGCAGCAGGGCCAGCCCGCGCAGGCCGACCCGGCGCAGGCGCAGCAGGCCCAGGCCCCGCAGCCTTCGCAGGGCGGCGCGGACCCGGCGGGGGACTTCACCCCGTTCTGGTTCGCCGTTCCGGTGGCACGCCCGCTGTACGGCGAGGACGGTTCGCCGAACCCGATCGCCGAGCTGGCGCCGGGCACCTGGTACCTCGCGGTGGAGCAGCGCGGCCAGAGCCTCATCGCCCAGACGCAGGACGGCCGTCGTGGTGTCCTACAGGACACCACGGGCATCCAGCGTGGCTGATCCCACACGCACGCGTCGCGGCCCCTCGCCCTTCCGGGCGGGGGGCCGTTGTCGTACAGTCCAACCCGGACACCGGCGTCTGACACTACGTCAGCCATGGCTGGAGGGATCGGAATGCGGCTCGGACTCGCGCTCGGATACTGGGGCCGCGGCCCGGCCCCCGGCCAGCTCGCCCTGGTCCAAGAGGCCGAGCGGCTCGGCTACGACTCGGTGTGGACGGCGGAGGCCTGGGGCTCGGACGCCTTCACCCCGCTGACCTGGATAGCCGCCCACACCTCGCGGATCAGGCTGGGCACCGGCATCGCCCAGATGGCGGCCCGCACGCCCACCGCGACGGCCATGCACGCGCTGACCCTGGACCATCTCTCCGGCGGCCGGATGCTGCTCGGCCTCGGCCTGTCCGGACCGCAGGTGGTGGAGGGGTGGTACGGGCGGCCGTTCCCGAAGAGCCCGCTGACCGCGACCCGCGAGTACGTCGAGGTGATCCGGCAGGTCCTGGCGCGGCAGGCCCCGGTCGAGCTGGCGGGCCGCTTCCACTCCCACCCGTACACCGGACCGGACGCCACCGGCCTCGGCAAGCCGCTGAAGCCGATCACCCACCCCCTGCGCGCCTCGCTCCCCGTCCTGCTGGGCGCGGAGGGCCCGAAGAACATCGCGCAGACGGTGGAGATCGCGGACGGCTGGCTGCCCCTGTACTGGTCGCCGCTGCGCACGGACGTCTACGTCGCGTCGCTCGCCGGACTCCGGGACGGCTTCATGATCGCGCCGATGGCCCGTGCGCACGTCTGCGACGACGTGGCCGAGGGGCTGCTGCCGGTGAAGGCGATGCTCGGCTTCTACATCGGCGGGATGGGGCACGCGGCCCGCAACTTCCACGCGGACCTGATGGCCCGGATGGGGTTCGGGGAGGAGGCCCGGCGGATCCAGGAGCTGTTCCTCCAGGGCCGCAAGGAGGAGGCGGTGCGGGCGGTGCCCGACGCGTTCGCCGACGAGATCTCACTGATCGGGCCGCGCACCCGGATCGCGGAGCGGCTGGAGCTGTGGCGCAAGGGGCCGGTGACGGATCTGCTGGTCACCGCCCAGGACCCGCACACACTGCGGGTCCTGGCGGAACTCAACGGCTAGGGAAGCCGGTTCAGCCGAACGAGGACCGGTCCAGCCAGAAGTCCAGCAGCGCCGCGTCGCCGAGCACCTCCACCCGCTGACTCGTCGGCTCCAGGCGGCGGTTGAAGACGAGCATCAGATCGGTCAGCGTCCCGCGCAGCGCGACCGTGGCCTTCTCGTGCGCGCGCCGCCAGGTGAAGCGGTCCTCGCCGAACTCGATCAGCCACTCCGCACCGGGTGCGTCGGTGGCGTGCAGATGCAACGAGCGCCCCCCGCCCCGCAGTTCGGCCGCCTCCGGGTCGCCGCCCTGCTGGGCGAAGGAGACGATGCACAGCCACTCCTCGATGGTGTCGGCGGCCACCTCGGCGTCGACCGTGTGCGGGACGCGGGCGGCGAGCGCCGCGTCCGCCCGGTGCACAGCCGTCTCGTGCGTCATGCGCCGCGCCCAGAACGCCGTACGCCGCTCCCACGCCCAGGTCCACACCTCGGTGTCCGGCCCCGCCTCCCGCAGCGCGTCCACCGTGGCGGCCGCGCCTTCGGCGAGCCAGGCGTCGAGCGCGGCCGGGTCCTCACCGGCCGGTCCTTCGGCCCCGGGCACCTTGTCCTCGGGGACGTCGTCGGCGGCGCGGGTACGGACGATCTCACCGACCCAGCGGTGCGCGCCGCCGACGTGCACGGCGAGTTCCCGCAGGGTCCAGTCGGGGCAGGTGGGGACGGTCGCGGTGAGATCGGCGCCGGTCAGCACCGCGCGCAGGGCGTCGGTCTGGGCCAGGATCTCGTCGCAGTAGCGGTCGTGGGAGAGAAGCGTCATGCGGCGCACCCTAACCGGCGGAGCCTTGGATGATCACCCGAATATCCGCCGGACCGCCTCCCGTTCACCCGCCGAAGTCCCAGCTCAGCAGACCGATGCCGGGGACGGCGACGATCAACCCGCCCGTGACACCGGCCAGCAGCCGGCCCCGGCTGCTGCCGCCCGGGCGAACCTCACCGGACTGCTGAAACCCGTCTTCTCCATGTGCTGTCCCCTGCTGGACGCCCCCGTCCTCGCGCAAGCCCATCCGGACAGCCGGAAGACCACACCCGGACGCTTCCGCTCGTCACGCCGGAAGCCACCCGCAACGCCCGGCACGGTCGTTGCCCGCCCCCGGCAACTTCCGGGGCTGATCGCTGCGTTGTCAGCCCGCCCCGCCGGCAACCGGAGTTCCGTGTCGCACAGAACAGGCTCAGGAAGCGGTTCAGCGGCAGCAGTTCAGCGGCAGCAGTCCGGCTCCAGGCCGACCGGCAGCCGCTCGCCCGAGAAGACCGCGGTGGTCGCCTCGTCCCCCCCGAGCGCGGCCACCGCCAGCAGCAGGGAGCCCGCCGTCCAGGTGGTGAGCTCCTCGGGCCAGAACGCCCGGTCGCCCTCGAAGACGTACCCCGTCCAGTACAGCCCGCCCTCGGCGCGCAGGTGCTGGACGGACTGGAGGATCTCCAGCGCCCGGTCCGACTCCCCCGTCACCCAGAGGGCCAGGGCGAGTTCGCAGCTCTCGCCGCCGGTCACCCAGGGGTTGGGCAGCACACAGCGCACCCCGAGGCCGGGGACGACGAAGCGGTCCCAGCCCTCCCGGATACGGGCGGTGGCCTCGGCACCGGTGACCGCGCCGCCGAGGACCGGGTAGTACCAGTCCATCGAGTAGCGGCTCTTGTCGAGGAAGCGCTCGGGGTGGCTGCGGATCGCGTGGGCCAACGCCCCGGCCGCCAGCTCCCAGTCGGGCTGCGGCTCCTCGCGGCGCTCGGCGATGGCCAGCGCACAGCGCAGCGCGTGGTGGATCGAGGAGGAGCCGGTCAGCAGCGCGTCGTCGACGGGCGTGCCGTCGCTCTCCCGCTTCCAGCCGATCTGCCCGCCCGGCTGCTGGAGCCCGAGGACGAACTCGACGGCCGCGAAGACCGTGGGCCACATCCGGTCGACGAACGCGTCGTCGCCGGTGGCCAGGTAGTGGTGCCAGACGCCGACGGCCACGTACGCGCAGAAGTTGCTCTCCAGGCCCCGGTCGGTCGGCTGCAGCGGGTCGCCGTCGTGGTAGGCGGCGTACCAGGAGCCGTCGGCGTTCTGGTTGCGGGCGAGCCAGTCGTAGCCGCGCGCGGCGGCCTCGTGCTCACCGGCCGCGTCGAGCGCCATCGCGGTCTCGGTGTGGTCCCACGGGTCGAGGTGGTGCCCCCGGAACCAGGGCAGCGCCCCGTCCTCCCGCTGTACGGCGACGAGTGCGGCGACGGTCTCGGCCGCCTGGTCCGCCGTCAGGACGCCGGGCAGGACGAGGTGTTCGGTCTGCTCGGGAGTGCTCACGCCTCGGCCTTCGGAAGGTGCGGCTTGGTGGCGTAGGCGACGAAGCTCTTGCCGACGACCGGATTGAGGAGCTGCTCGGCGACCCGGGTCGCGAGCGGCTTCTTCATGATGTCCCAGACCAGCAGCTTGTGGTAGGCACGCACCGGCAGCGCCTGGTCGTTGTCCACACCGAAGGCGCACTTCAGCCACCAGTACGGCGAGTGCAGGGCGTGGGCGTGGTGGGTGCCGTACGGCTTGAGTCCGGCCTCGCGGATCCGGGCGAGGAGCTGGTCGGCCTTGTAGATGCGGATGTGGCCGCCCTCGACCTCGTGGTAGGCGTCGGAGAGGGTCCAGCAGACCTTCTCGGGGCCGTAGCGCGGGACGGTGATCGCTATCCGGCCGCCCGGCCTGAGCACCCGGACCATCTCAGCGAGGACGCCCTTGTCGTCCGGGATGTGCTCCATGACCTCGGAGATGATCACGACGTCGAAGGAGTCGTCGGGGAAGGGAAGGTTGAGGGCGTCGCCCTCCATCGCGGTGGCGGTGGCGCCCTCGGGGGCCTCCCCGGCCTCCTTCATCGCGGCGAACCACGTGGCGACCTCGCGGATCTCCTCGCCGTTCCGGTCGAGGGCGACGACCTGCGCACCGCGCCGGTAGCACTCGAAGGCATGCCGGCCGGCACCGCAGCCCAGGTCGAGCACTCGGTCGCCGGCGGCGAGCGGGAAGCGGGTGAAGTCGACGGTCAGCACGGGGGCCTGCCTTCGAGGTCGGAGGTACGGGTTGCGACGATCGGGTCCACGTTCGCCCGGGGGTACGTGGTCACCTGCGGACTCCGCGGGCGGTGATCGCCTGACGGTACAGCTCGGCCGTTCCGGCGGCCGCCCTGGCCCAGGTGAAGTTGGCCAGCACCCGCTCGCGGCCCGCCGAGCCGAGCCGGGCGCGCAGCTCGGGATCGCCCAGCAGCCGGGCCAGCGCCCCGGCCAGCGCGTCGGCGTCGCCGGGAGGCACGGCGAGGCAGGTCTCCCCGTCGCGGCCGGAGACCTCGGGGATGGCGCCGCCGGTGGTGGCGACGAGGGGGGTGCCGGTGGCCATGGCCTCGGCGGCGGGCAGCGAGAACCCCTCGTACAGCGAGGGCACGCAGGAGACCTGGGCGCCGCGCACGAGGTCGACCAGTTCGGCGTCGCTGATGCCCTTGACGAACTCGACGGCGTCCGCGAGCCCGTGCCGCTCGATCGCGCGGGCGACCGGCCCGTTCTCGGCGCGCTTGCCGACGACGACGAGGTGGGCGGCGGGGTTCTCGGTGCGGAGCTTGGCGAGCGCGTCGACGAGGTGGACGAGGCCCTTGAGCGGGACGTCGGCGCTGGAGGTGGTGACGATGCGGCCGGGCACCTCGGCGACGGAGGGGTCGGGCGACCACAGTTCGGTGTCGGCGCCGATGTGGACGACGCTGATCCGGTCCGCGCGTACGCCGAGGTCCTCGACGATCTCGCCACGGGAGGAGCCGGAGACGGTGAGGACGGTGTCCAGCTTGCGGGCGACCCGCTTCTGCATCCGGGTGAAGGCGTACCAGCGGCGTACGGAGGCGCGTCGGCGGCGGCTGGTCGCGGCTTCCAGGTCGAGCCTGCGGTCCACGGTGATGGGGTGGTGGATCGTCGTCACGAGCGGGGCCCCGAGCTCGCCGAGGAGCCCGTAACCGAGTGTCTGGTTGTCGTGGACGACGTCGAACTCGCCGCGCCGGGCCAGCAGGTGGCGGCGGGCGCGCAGGCTGAAGGTGAGCGGCTCGGGGAAGCCGCCGGTCCACATGGTGGCGACCTCGGCCAGGTCGATCCAGTCGCGGTACTCGCCGCGCTTCGGCGTGCGGAAGGGATCGGGCTGGCGGTAGAGGTCGAGGCTGGGCAGCTCGGTGAGCGGGACGCCCTCGTCGAGCACCGGGTAGGGCTGCGCGCCGATGACCTCGACGCTGTGGCCGAGGCGGGCGAGCTCCCGGCCGAGGTGGCGGACATACACGCCCTGGCCGCCGCAGAACGGATTGCCCTTGTACGTGAGGAGTGCTATGCGCAACGGCCGGTCGCCGGTCCCGGCGGAGCCGCCGTCGCCCGTGCGGGGGCCTGTCTCTATGGCCTCAGCGGTCACACTCGGCCCCCTTCTGGCTGCGTGTTCGCCGGAGCGTAACCGGTCGCGCTAATCTAGAACAAGTTTCAGACTTGTTAGAACACGTTGCAGACTTGATCGTTCGACGTGCATCGAATCTACCGGCAGGTAGCGTCGGCGTGAGGGCCGGATCAGGTGATTCGCGCCACGACGGACGCCCTGGCATGCTGTGCGCGCCCGGCCGGGCCGCTTCGTCCGTCCGGGTGCGGGATCAAGCCATGGATCATGGATCGTGGATCGGGGACAGCATGACCGCGGACGCCAGACCAGCAGCGCCTCCGCTGACCGAACGCCAGGAGGCCCGTCGCCGCCGCATCCTGCACGCCAGCGCCCAGCTGGCCAGCCGGGGCGGGTTCGAGGCGGTGCAGATGCGGGAGGTGGCCGAGGCCGCCGGGGTCGCGCTGGGCACCCTCTACCGCTACTTCCCGTCCAAGATCCATCTGCTGGTCGCGACCATGCAGGACCAGCTCCAGCGCCTGCACACCACGCTCCGCAAACGCCCGCCGGCCGGCGACGACGCGGCCCAGCGGGTGGCCGAGACGCTGATGCGCGCCTTCCGCGCCCTGCAGCGCGAGCCACACCTCGCGGACGCCATGGTCCGTGCCCTCACCTTCGCGGACCGCAGCGTGAGCCCCGAGGTGGACACCGTCTCGCGTCTCACGACGGCGATCATCCTGGACGCGATGGGCCTGGAGCACCCGACCCCGGGGCAGCTCTCCGCGGTCCGCGTCATCGAGCACACCTGGCACTCGGCGCTGATCACCTGGCTGTCGGGCCGGGCCTCGATCGCCCAGGTGAAGATCGACATCGAGACGGTCTGCCGGCTCATCGACCTGACGGCGGAGCCGGAGCGGGACTGAGGGCCGAAGCGGGGCTGAGAGCCGGACCCGGACCGGCACCGCTCCAGGGGCCGCTGCCCGCGAGTGCCACCACGGCCCCGCGGCGGTGGTCCGTCCACCCGGTCAGCCGGACGTCGTCCCGCCCGGCCTTGAACAGCGCCTCCCGCCGGACCCACAACCGCAGCAGCGCCGGACCGGGGTCCGGCTCGGCGCGGGCGGCGTCCACCTCGGCCTCCGGCAGCAGCCGTCGCAGTACGGGCAGCGGCCCCGGCCGACGCGCCAGTGGCTCCACGTCGATACCGACCGGGCCGGGTCCGACCGCCGTCGCGGCCAGCCCGTCGGCGTGACTGAAGGAGGCGCCCAGCCCGGGGTGGTCCGGGAGATACGGCCGGCCGTGCCCGTCCTGCCCGCACCCGGGGCAGCGCTGGGCCGGCTCCACCTCCCGGGGCAGCCGCCCGGTGACCCGGGAGACGCACAGCCGCAGCAGCAGACGGGCCGCCACGACGTCGTCGCGCCGGCCGGGCACCCGGATTCCCGCGAGCCGTCGCCGCTCCCACGGCGCGAGCATGCCCTCGTCCAGATCCGGGCACGCCAGCACCTCCGCGGTGGTGGCCACCAGCGCGTCGGCGGCCACGCCCATCCCGTACGACGGCGGGAGGCGCTGGGGCGGGAGGCCCGGCGGCCGGAGACGCGGCGGCGGAAGGCGGGTCACCGGCCCGCGCTCACCCGGCGGACACCTCCACGAGGTCGGCGGAGCCCAGGAAGCGCTCCTTGACGCGGGCGAGGGTGCGGAAGTCGTCGATGGTGACTTCCTGCAGATCGATGCTGCTGTCCGAGATCTCCTCCAGGAGATCGATGAACTCCAGGAAGTCCATCGAGTCGATGAGACGGGCCTCGATGAGGTCCTCGTCGACGCCGATCGGGCCGTCGAGGCCGGGATTCTTCTCGTTGAGCCACGCTACGACACGTTCCATGGGGAGAAATCGCTCCTCTTGTTCTGTTCCGGGTGTCTGTTCCGGTGCCTGCCGGGGTGAAGGTCAGGAACCGGCGGTGCGGAGCCGCTCCAGGGCCTGCTCGGCGGTGCCGTGGGCGAGGATCATCGCGTGCACCCAGCGCTCCACACCGAAGGCGACGCAGGAGCTGTACGCGGGCCCATGGGATCCGGCGCGGATGCCGAGCCGCTCACCGAAGAAGTTGCGGTGCCGGTTGACGGAGGCGATGGCCGTGCCGTCGGGGGCGCTGTACTCGTACTTCACCGGGTCCAGCGCCATCAGGCGGGCCCGCGATCCGCCGTTGTCGTAGAACGGGTCGTCGGCCGCCGCCCGGGTCAGGGTCAGGCCGAGCCGCCCGGCCACCTCCTGAATGAACTTCCCGCCGCGTTCCTGGTGTTCGGTGGCGTCGTCCTTGGTGCCGAGGTAGATCACCTCCCGCATGTGGAACCCCCACAGGCGGCGCAGGCCGTCGTAGTGGGTCTCGTTGCGGAAGCAGCGGCCGACCGCCGAGAGCCGCAGCCCGTCCTCGCCGACGTCCTCACCCTCCAGGGAGAGCAGCAGGCCGTAGCAGGTCGCGGACGGCAGCACATGGCCGGTCGGGTGCAGCGGGAGGCCCTGGGGCGTGCCGCCGGAGGCCAGACCGTCGAGCACTTCCGGCCCGAACCGCCCGGCGGAGACGCCGAGGTGGGGAAAATTGCGGAAGAAGTCGAGCCGCGCCAGCCCGTCGACGGACAGCAGGGGCGGCCCCACGACCTCAGGTGCGGAGAGCTGCGCGGCCAGGCCGGTCAGCAGATCGTCCAGGCCCCGCAGCAGTGCGGTGCGGACCGGGTCCAGCGTGATCAGCCCGGCACCGGGGCTCTTCAGCTCGATACCCGGCAGGGCCGTGATGCTGGATGTGTTCATGAAACCGCGTCTTTCTCGGTGTGGGCCGGCATGCGGGACACCCACCGGATGTACGGACCGCGACGCCGTGGCGCCGGCGGTCCTGAACAGGGCCGTCACCGGCCGGAGCGCAGGCGGGAAAGCGGGTTGACAGACCGTCACGAACCCGACCGCGCCCTTGGACATTAGGCCCGATGCTCGCTTGTTGTCTAGACCAAAGATACCGAACGCCAGGTATCGATTCCGTGGCCGTCAGGTACATGTCGGCATCTCATATCGCCATATGTACCGGGCACTTGACAGTCCGGGCGGTCTGGACCAATCCTGCTGACCGACGTGGTCACGGCTCCTCCCGCCACGGCACCGCCATCCGTCCCGCCGTCCGCGGCGGCCCCGCTCCCCCGGGGTCGCCGCACGGCCGGTCGAGGAGAAGGACCTGCCATGAACCCCATGACGACACCCAGCCCTCGCCGTCGGCCCCGCCTGCACCGCGCGGCGTCGGACATCCCGTACTTCAGCGCGGACGGCGAGGCCTACCTCGCACAGACCGCCCTGCGGGAGCTCGACAAGTCGCGTCCGCTGCGGGTGCTGTCCGAAGCGGACTTCGCCCACTGGCAGACGTACGGCTACGTCATCGTCCGGGAAGCGGTCCCGGCCTCGGTGGCACGCCAACTGCTGGACTTCACCTGGGACTTCCAGGGCCTGGACCCCGAGCGGCCGGAGAGCTGGTACGAGGACCGGCCGCTGCGCTCCGAGCTGGACCAGCAGCTGCACGTCTACGGCTTCGTGGAGGCGTACCACCACCAGCTCCTCTGGGACAACCGGCAGTCGCAGCGGGTGTACGACGCCTTCGTCGACGTATGGGACTGCGAGGAGCTGTGGGTCACCCTGGACCGGCTCAACCTCAACCCGCCCAACCGGGGCAACCGCGACCGCGCCCTGATCGAGCCGACGGAACGGGGCTTCGACATCGAGCTCCACTGGGACATCGACACGACGCTCGCCGTACCGCCGCAGCGGGTGCAGGGCATCATCGCGCTCAACGACACCCGCCCGGAGACGGGAGGCTTCCAGTGCTGCCCGGAGCTGTTCCGGCAGTTCGACACCTGGAAGACGGGCCAACCCGGGGACCGGGACCCCCTGCGACCGGACATCGACCGGGACGAACTCCCCGTCGTACGACCGGATCTGCGCCCCGGCGACCTGCTCATCTGGAACGGCCTGCTGGCCCACGGAGTGGCGCGCAACCTCTCCGAGAACGGGGTGCGGGCCGTGCAGTACCTGTCGATGATGCCCGCGCTGGAGGAGCACGAGCGGCTGCGGAAGTCCCGGGTGGAGTCCTGGCGCCACCTGCGCACCCCACGCTGGAACCGCACCCTGGTAGGCGACCCGGTACTGCCCGAGTCCCGGCGCTACCCCACGGCGGAGCTGAACCCGCTGGGCAGCCGGCTGCTGGGGCTCGCCTCCTGGCAGGACCCGGTCGAGGACAACGCACCCGCCGCGCAGAGCGGGGACGCGGACGACACGGCACCCGCCGCCCGGAACGGGGAGCCTTCGTGCGCCGCGTCTGTCTGACCCTGCCCACCCACCGGGCCTGCGCCGGCACCATCGCGGCGGTCGGCGAGGAAGCGGCGTACGGGGCAAAGCAGTTCGGCGTCGAGGTGCATCTGCTCATCCTGGACTCCTCCCCCGCGCCGGTACTCGGCCGGCACCGGGAGGCGGTGGCGGCGCTGCCCCCGTCCCCCGGGGTGACCGTCCACCATCTCGACGAGAACGAGCAGCGCGCCTTCCTGCGCGAGGTGACCGTCCGGTCCGGCGCGGAACGGGAAGGGCAGGACCGGCTGCTGGACCTTATGCTGCCGTCCCGCGTCTCCTACGGCGCCTGCACCAACCGGGCGTTCCTCATCGCCCAGGCCCTCGGCTGCACGTCCGTCCACCGCCGGGACTCCGACAGCCGCTACCAGCACCTCGACGGCGAACCGGTCTTCCCACTCCACCAGGAACTCACCTACCTGGGCCGACGAGCCGATGACGTACGGGAGTCGGCGACCCGGAGCAAACTCCCGGCCGGCTCCGGAGACCGGCGGGTGGCGATCACCGGCGGCTCCTTCGTGGGCGAGATGTCGGTGGACGTCGCGGAGATCCGCGACCTCGACCCGGACACGTACCGCGAACTGGTCGGCCTGTCGATACCCGAGGGCTATCCGGAGATCTGGCGCGGACATCTGATCGACGCGTCCTTCCGGGGCGCCGGGGACACCGTGTTCAGCGGCGACCGCACCACCCTCGCCCCGATCAGCCCGATGCACGTGGACATGTGCAACATCGGCCTCGGCCACGAGGTCTACAGCAGGGTCCCGCTGCCGCCCGCCACCGACACCATCGGCAGCGACTACTTCCTGACCCACCTCGTCCACGACGCCCGGCTGCCCGGCGTCCAGCACAACCGGCACATCGTCAACTTCCATACGCCGGAACGGCGTACGGACGCCGGGTTCCTCGCGTACCAGCTGCGCTTCGCGAAGTTCCTTCTGTCGAAGACGTACCTCAACGCCGTGTACGCGAGGACGGCGGCGGCCGGTGACGCGCTGCTCGACGCCGAGGGACACATCCGGGCCTCCGTGGTCGCCGGTTTCGTCCGGGACAGCATCGGCCTCGACCGAGCCGGGAACGCCCGCCGCCTGGACGTCCTCGACCGTGCCTACCGGCGGCTCGGCGACCGCTACGCGACGGTCGCGGACACGCTCGCGGAGAGCCGCTCCAGGCTCCTGGGCGAGGCCCGGGACGACATGGGCCACTTCGCGCTCCTGATGGAGCACTGGGAGGCACTGAGCGGCGCGAGCGCCGAAGTGGGCCAGGGGGGCGTCCTGCCGCTCACGGCCGGACACCGCCCGGCCGTGAACCGATGACCCCCGCTGTCGGCAAGGACACCATGCAACAGAACTCCTCGCACATCGCCACCGTCACCTACGAAGGCGGTGACGAGCGCCGCGGCCCCCTCACCATGGGCCAGGCCAACATGATCCGCTGCATCCTGCGGGACGACCCCGAGCACATCAACAACCACGACGTGTGGGCGATCCCCCCGGGCACCGGCCTGGACACCGTCATCGACGCCCTGCGTACCCTGGCCCTGCGCCACGAAGGGCTGCGCACCACGTTTCCGCACACGCCGGGAACCGCGCCCGTGGAGCAGGTGGTGGCGGGCGAGGGCACGTTCACCGTGACCGTCCTCGACCACCCGGAGTTCCCGGAGGAGCCCGCCCGGTACGCCGAGTCGGTGGCGCGGGCCGCCCGCGCCGGCCGCTTCGCGCTGGACCGGGAGTTCCCGCTGCGGATCTCGGTGCTCACCCTCGGCGGCGTACCCGTCCACGCGGCCCTGGCCTCCAGCCACGCGGTGACGGACGGCAGCGCGCTGGCCGTCCTGCGGGAGGAGTTCCTCGCGTTGCTGGCAGGGGAGGAGCTGCCGCCCCCGGCCTCCTTCACCCCCCTCGACCTCGCCGCCGAGGAGGCCTCCCCCGCCGGGAAGCGGAAGTCGGAGGCGTCGCTGCGGTACTGGGAGCGGATCATCCGCACCGAGCCGCAGGAGATGTTCGCCGAACCGCGTGCGGCGGGCGCGGACGGCCGGGCCCGGCAGCTCACGCTCCGGTCCCGGCGTGGTGCGCGGGCCCTCGCCGGAGCGGCAGGCCGCACCGGGAATCCCGAGGCCACCGTGCTGCTCGCGGCCTGGTGCGCGCTGGTGGCCCACCGGGCGGGACAGGACTCCTGCGTCACCGCCGTCCCGACCTCCAACCGCTTCCACTCCACGATCGCCCGCTCGGTGAACACCCTGTCCCAGGACGCGCTGCTCTGCCTGGACGTCCGGGTCCCGTCCTTCGACACCCTGGTCCGCAAGACCTGGGGCGCGGCGCTCAACGCGTACCGGCACAGCCAGTTCGACTCCGTACGCCTCTGGGAGATGATCGACCGGGTCACCGGGGAGCGCGGCAGCCACTTCGCGCGGGACGTGGTCCTCAACGACGTCAGCGTGCTGCCCGCCACTCTGCTCTCGGCCGCGCCGCAGGACAGCAGCGGAGCCGAACTCGACCTGACCTGGGGCCCGTTCCAGGCGCTGCCGACGCGCATGCTGGCGTTCACGTACGAGACGGCACCCCAGCTCCACATCTCCCTGTGGGCCGACCCCGCGCTGTTCACGCCGGAGGAGGCGGAGGGCTTCCTGACGGGTCTGGTGCGGCTGCTGGAGGCGGCCGCGGAGGGTGACGTACCGCTGGACGAGCTCACCGGGGTGACAGGCGTCAGGCCGCCCGAGCGCGGCCGTGACTGGAGGCGGGCGGAGGGCTGTTGGGTCTCACCGGCCGCCGTGGGGGATGCGTTGAGCGGGGCCGTGGACGGGCTGCCCGTGCACATCGCGACGGACCACGACGCGGACGGCGCGGGTCCGGATCTCACGGCATACATCGCCATCGGCAACGCGGCCCTGACTCCGGCCGGTGCCCACGAAGCACTGATGGCCGAGGTCCCCGCCCACGGCGGCACGGGCGTTCTCGCTCCGGGCCGCTACGTGCTCGTCGAGCACCCGCCGGCCGAGGCGGACCGGAGCGACGCCTGGCGTCGGCTGCAGATCATCGAGGAAGGGACCGGCAGGAGCCGGCAGGTGCGACATGAGCGTTGACGACACGGCCCTCCAGCAGAAACCCGAACCACTGCCCAGCCCCTGGCGGTCGGGCCGGTTCCAGTTGTTCTTCACGGCCCGCAGCGCGTCACTGCTGGCCGACGGCATGCTGATGGTCTCCCTCACCACGGCGGTGCTGGGAGCGGGCCACGGGGCGAGCGGCGTCGGGTACGCGCTGGCCGCGTGGATGACCCCGATCGTCCTGCTCGTGCTGTTCGGCGGGGTGCTGGCCGACCGGTTCACCCCTCAGCTGATGATGATCTGCGCCGACCTGGTGCGGATGCTGGCCATGATCACGCTGGGCGGGCTGCTCTTCTTCTCGGACGGCGTCCCGCTGTGGCAGATCATGGCGCTGATGGCGCTCAGCGGGGCCGCGACCGCGATGTTCCAGCCCGGTATGGCGAGCATGGTCCCCCGGGTCGCCGAGGACATCCAGAAGGCCAACGCGCTGCTGCGGATCTCCGAGGCCCTGAGCACCCTGCTGGGCCCCGGCCTGGCGGGCATCCTCGTCGCGTACTGGCAGGTCTCGGGCTCGTACCTGGTCATCGCGGCGGCGTACGCGCTCAGCGCGGCGGTCCTGCTCCCCCTGCGGAAGCTCCACACGGTCCGCGACGAGGGCGACGCCCCGATGTGGCGCAGGCTCGCGACGGGCTGGCAGGAGTTCCGGTCCCGCCAGTGGCTGTGGGGCGTCATCGCGGTCTGGTCCGTGTACGGCCTGTTCGTGTTCGGCCCCGCGCTGCCGCTGGGCGCGGCGCTGATGATCGAGCAGCACGGGGCGAGCGGGTACGGCTGGATCGCCTCGGCGGACGGCGCGGGCACGATCATCGGCGGCCTGATCGGCATGCGGGTCCGCCCTCGCCGCCCCCTCGTGGCAGGCGCCCTGGCCATGCTCTGCTTCGCGCTCAACCCCTTGGCCCCGGCCCTGGAATGGTCCTTCGCGGCCACGGCGGTCGCCCATGTCATCGCGGGCTACGGCTTCGCGTTCTGGGGGGTGATGTGGGCGACCAGCGTCCAGTCGCACATCCCGCTGACGGTCCTGAGCCGCGTCTCCGCGTACGACGTCGCCGGCTCGATCATGGTCATCCCG
This sequence comes from Streptomyces sp. SM11, assembly GCF_002910905.1. Lineage (GTDB taxonomy): Bacteria > Actinomycetota > Actinomycetes > Streptomycetales > Streptomycetaceae > Streptomyces. Next base: position 18,140 of record NZ_NEUE01000235.1, read on the forward strand.
CTGGGCCGCGCCCTGGCGGGCCCGGCGGCGGACGCGTTCGGTGCGAACGAGGTGCTGATCTTCTCGTCGGTCATGTCGTTCGTCCTGCTGGCCGTCATGCTCAGCGTCCCGGCGATCCGGGCACTGCGGCGGGCCCCGGAGGGTGTGCTGCGGACAAAGGCGGAGGGCGAACCGGCGGTCTGACCCGTTTGTTGCACCAGGAGTACGACGTGCCGGTCAGACCCGCACGACCGGCACGTCGTACTGCGGGATCCAGGCGTTACGGGTGACCGGGCTGTTCGCGGTGGTTCTTGTACGGGGTGCGGACCGTGCCACCGGCAACCGGGTAGGCACGGCAGGCGAGGACGAGGATCTGCCGGGTCAGGCAAACCTGGACATTTGCGGTGGGCCCGGGCTGCGGTCAGATAACGGGTACGACCTGGCGTCGCACGGGAGAACCACGGCGGTGTGCCGTCTGGGCCGGCAATGACCTGCACGTTCATGCCGTGTTTCTTGTGCTTCTGCGAGTAGTACGGTTCGTCCGCGGCAATGCGGTCAGTAGCGATCAGGGTGCCGTACACGATCACGTGGTCGCCCTCGCCCAGCCCGGTCAGGGCCTCGTGCAGACCCGAAGCCCAGGCCGCGAGGATGTCCAGGGTCTCGTCGACGTAGCGCCAGGCTGTCGCGGTCGAGACGCCGAAACCGGCCGCGAGCTGGGCGAGCGTCTCATTCTTCCTCAGGTGGGCCAGTGCGAGGAGGGCCTGCGTGAAGCAACCGAGCTGCCTCCACGGCGAGTTCAGTTTACGCCTTCGGGCGTAGATCAGCCAGGAGACATGCTCGACCAGCTCATCCTGGATCCACCGCGTGACCGTCGGGCTATGGACGGAGGAATACAGAGAGGTGCCCGCTGGCCTGGGATGATGGGAGTTCTCACGCTTCCGTCAGACCCGAGTAGCAAGGCGCCTCGTAAGTGAAATCTTCGCGCAGCCCGGCGGCGGTGTTCGCCGCGTTCGACGACCCGAATCTGATCGCGCATGCCGGGCTGGTCCCGGCGGTCCGGCTGGCCGAGCGGTGCGGCCTGGGCCGGCTGGTCGCCGGGAAGGTGACGCTGACCGGCGCGAAGAATGGTGCTGGCACGGCCGCCGACGCGAAGACGATGAGCATCGTGGCCGGGATGACGTCAGGCGCCGACTCCATCGAGGACCTGGACGTGCTGCGTCAGGGCGGGCTGCCCAAGCTGTTCGGCGGGGTGCGGGCACCTTCGACGCTGGGCACGTTCCTGCGCGCATTCACCTGGGGACACGTGCGGCAACTGGAGTCCGCCATGCGGTCGTTCACCTGCAACCTGGCCACGCACACAGGGTTCGTTCCGGCCGGGGACGAGGTGGTGTTCGTCGATATCGATTCCAAGGTCAAGCAGGTCTACGGCCCGGCCAAGCAGGGCGCCTCCTTCGGCTGCACCAAGGTCCGCGGCCTCCACTTCCAGATCGTCACCGTCAAGACGGCCACCTGTGCGCCAGTCATCGTCGCCACCCGGCTACGCAAGGGCCCCGCGAACTCCGGGAAGGGGGCGGCCAGTCTGCTGCGCGAGGCCCTGTCCACGGTGCGGGCCATGGGCACCACCGCGCAGATCGTCGTACGGGCCGACTCGGCGTACTTCTCGCACAAGGTCGTCGACGTCTGCCGCAAGGCCGGCGTGCGCTTCTCCCTCGCGGTCGCGGTGAAGAAGACCATCCGCACCGCGATCGAGCAGATACCCGCCGACGCCTGGACGGCGATCGCATACACGAACGCGATCTGGGACAGCGAGGAAGACCGCTGGATCTCCGACGCGGAGATCGCCGAGATCCCCTTCACCGCGTTCACCAGCAAGAAGAAGACCTTCCACACCACGGCCCGCTTGATCGTGCGCCGGGTCAAGCGGCTGAACCCGAAGTCGGTGCCCGACGGGCAGGCCGAACTGTTCGGGGTCTGGCGCCACCACGTCATCTTCACCGACAGTCCGTTCGTCCTGGCCCGGGCCGAGCCGATGCACCGCGAACACGCCTGCGTGGAGCAGGTCTTTGCCGATCTGGAGGACTCCGCCCTCGGCCACCCGCCCTCGGGGAAGTCCACCGCGAACGCCGCCTGGCTGACCCTGGCGGCCGCCGCCCACAACCTCACCCGCGCCGCCGGCCGCCTCGCCTCGGTCTTCCACGCCAAGGCGCGGACCGGCACCATCCGCCGGCACCTGATCCA
>NZ_NEUE01000236.1 GCF_002910905.1 Streptomyces sp. SM11
GCCGCGAGGGCGACCGGCTGCGCTTCGTCGGCGCGGCGACCCGGCGGATCGCCCGGGGCATAGACCTGGACGAGATCGTCCTCGGCCTGTGCCGGGCCAGCGTGCCGACGTTCTCCGACGCGATCCTGGTCTACCTGCGCGACCCGCTGCCGGTGGGCGACGAGCGCCCGGTGAGCCCGTTCGTGCTGCGGCTGCGGCGCAGCGACCGGCTGCGCGTCAGCGACGAGGAGGGCGGCGAGGCGGCGGCCGGTTCCGAGACCGAGCGGCTGCGTCCGCTGATCCTGGACCCGCAGGCCGATCTGATGCCCGCCGCCGAGCTGTGCGAGGTGCGGGCGGGCGGGGCGCTGGCCGAGGTGCTGCGTGGGGTGCGGCCGGTGTTCGGCGACTCCGCGGCGGCCCGGGCGGCCCTGCCGGAGCTGCTCGGCCCCGGCCGGTCCGTGCCCACCGGGCACCGGGCGATCCTCGCCCCGCTGCGCGGCCGGCGGCGGGTCATCGGGGCGGCGGTCTTCGTGCGCGGCATCGAGCGCACCCCGTTCGAGGCCAGCGACCTGCTGGTCGCGGCGCAGCTGGCGACGCACACCGCGCTCGGCATCGACAAGGCCGTGCTGTACGGGCGCGAGGCCTACATCGCCGACGAGCTGCAGCGCACGATGCTGCCCGACTCGCTCCCGCAGCCCACCGGCGTCCGGCTCGCCTCGCGCTACCTCCCGGCGGCCGAGACGGCCCGGGTCGGCGGCGACTGGTACGACGCGATCCCGCTGCCCGGCAGCCGGGTCGCGCTGGTCGTCGGCGACGTGATGGGGCACTCCATGACCTCGGCGGCGATCATGGGCCAGCTCCGGACGACGGCGCAGACCCTGGCGCAGCTCGACCTGCCGCCGCAGGAGGTGCTGCACCACCTGGACGAGCAGGCGCAGCGCCTGGGCAGCGACCGCATGGCGACCTGCCTGTACGCGGTGTACGACCCGGTCGCGCACCGGATCACCATCGCCAACGCCGGCCACCCGCCGCCCGTGCTGCTGCACCTGGGCGGTCGGGCCGAGGTGCTGCGGGTGCCGCCGGGCGCCCCGATCGGGGTGGGCGGCGTCGACTTCGAGGCCGTCGAGCTGGACGCCCCGGCCGGCGCCACGCTGCTCCTCTACACCGACGGCCTGGTGGAGTCGCGGCTGCGGGACGTATGGACGGGCATCGAGCAGCTGCGGGAGCGCCTCGCGGCGACCGCGCAGCTCACCGGCCCGGACCACGCGCCGCCGCTGGAGGCCCTGTGCGACGACGTGCTGGACATGCTCGGCCCGGGTGACCGGGACGACGACATCGCGCTGCTCGCCGCCCGCTTCGACGGGATCGCGCCGAGCGACGTGGCGTACTGGTACCTGGAACCGGAGGACGCGGCTCCGGGCCGGGCCCGCAGGCTGGCCCGGCGGGCGCTGAGCCGCTGGGGCCTGGACGAGCTGGCCGACGAGGTGGAGCTGCTGGTCAGCGAGGTCGTCACCAATGCCGTGCGCTATGCGGAGCGGCCGGTGACGCTGCGGCTGCTGCGGACCGACGTCCTGCGGTGCGAGGTCGGCGACGACTCCCCGCAGCTGCCCCGGCAGCGCCGGGCGCGGGACACGGACGAGGGCGGGCGCGGGTTGTTCCTGGTCAACCGGCTGGCCCGGCGGTGGGGTGCGACGCGCCTCTCGACGGGCAAGGTCGTCTGGTTCGAGATGGCACCCCGGGGGCAATAGGCGCCACGGGCCGGGGCAGCGGGGACGGTATGCGTGTGGGGCGGGCCCGGAGGCCCGCCCCACACGCATACCGTCAGTGCCTCACTGTCCGAGCAGTCCGTTGGCGCCGGGCCGCTCGCCCGGCTGGCCGTCGTCCTCGTCGGGCTGCGGCGGCAACTCCGGGCTCTTCGTGGGGGGCAGGGTGGTGGGCGGGCTGCTGCTGGTGGGCGGGGCCGGCGTGGTCGGGGTCTCGCTGGGCGTCTCGCTCGGTGTCTCGGAGGGCGTGTCCGACGGGGTCGGGTCCTCGGACGGGGTGGGGTCCTCGGAGGGCGTCCCGGAAGGCGTCGGCGGGGTGGGCACCTCGCCGCGCTCCACGTCCCGGAGGTCGAACGTCTTGCCGGAGCCGCCGCCGAGGGCGCCGAGGGTGTAGTCGGCCCAGATCCTGGCCGGGAAGCCGCTGCCACTGGCGCGGCCGGAGTTGGCCGTACCGGTCAGGGAGACCTGCTTGCGGCCGCCGTCGCCCTCGCCGAAGAGCGCCACGACCGTGGTCAGCTCCGGCGTGTACCCGGCGAACCAGGCCGACTTGTTGTCCTCGGAGGTGCCGGTCTTGCCCGCCGCGTCGTAGGCGGAGGTGTTGGCCGCGCCGCCGGACCCGGCGTCGACGACTCCGGTGAGCGCCTTGGTCACGGTGTCGGCCGAGGCGCGGCTGATGGCCTGCTCCCGCTTGGGCTTCTCGGGGGTCACCGTGCGGTCGCGGTGCTCGGCGGACTGGAGGATGTGCGGGGTGACCTTCCGGCCGTGGTTGTCGAGCGTGGCGTACGCGCCGGCCATGTCCCAGGTCGAGGCGTTCATGGTGCCGAGGGAGACGGCGGGACGCTCGGGGAAGTTCTTGTCCGGTACGCCGACGGCGAGCGCCGTCTTTTTGGTGGCCGCGGGTGTCACGTCCACGATCATCTGCGCGAAGACGGAGTTGATCGAACTGTTCATCGCCTTCTGGACGGAGACCGGCCCGTAGCTGCGGTCGTCCTCGTTCTGCGGGTTGAACGGGGTGTCGCTGCCGACGACCGGCCGCTTGCTCGTGCCGTCGTAGACGGTGTTGAGCCCGATCAGACTGCCGTCCTGGGTCTTCGACTCGTTCTCCAGGGCCGAGGCGAGCACCAGCGGCTTGAAGGTGGAGGCGGGCTGGTAGTCCTGGCGGGTGGCGTTGCTGATGTAGTGCTTGACGTAGTCCTCGCCGCCGTACATCGCGACGACCTTGCCGGTCGTCGGGTCGACGGAGGTGGCACCGGCCTGGACGGTGGCGTCGATCTTGTTGCCCTCGCGGTCGAGCTTGGACTCCAGCTGATCGTCCACCGACTTCTCCAGCGCCTTCTGGCGCTTCTTGTCGATGGTGAGCGTGAACGTCCAGCCGCCGGCGTCGCGGTCCGCGGCGGAGACGCCCTGCTTCTCCAGCTCCTTGTTGGCGGCCTCGACGAGATAGCCGGCCTGGCCCTCCATGCCCTCGGCGGGCTTGGGCTTGTCCGGGTAGGGGAACTCCTGCTGGGCGCGCTCGGACTCCGTGAGCCAGCCCATCTCGACCATGTTCTTCAGCGTGTAGGCCCAGCGGTCCTTGACCAGGCGCTTGCCGGTGTCGGTCGCGGTGGCCCAGTCGTACTGGCTGGGGGCCTGGAGGAGCGAGGCGAGGTAGGCGCCCTGGGTGACGTTCAGGTCCTTGGCGTCGATGCCGTAGTACGCCTGGGCGGCGGCCTGGATGCCGCTGGCGCCGCGCCCGTAGTAGGCGGTGTTGATGTACCCGGCGAGGATGAAGTCCTTGGACTCCTGCTGGTCGACCTTGAGCGAGATCACCAGCTCCTTGAGCTTGCGGCTCACGGTCGGGTCCTGCGTCAGGTAGAAGTTCTTCACGTACTGCTGGGTGATGGTCGAGCCACCCTGCTTGCCCTTGCCGCTGAGGGTGTTGAGCAGACCGCGCGTGGTGCCCTTGAGGTCGACGCCCTCGTCCTTGTAGAAGGTCTTGTTCTCGGCGGCGACGAAGGCGTGCTGCACCTTCTCCGGCACCTGGTCCAGGTCGACGATCTGGCGGTTGACGCCCTTGCCGGTCCGGGCGAGGACCGTGCCGTCGCTGTACTTGTAGACGTTGCTCTGCCGCTCCGCCATGGCGTTGGCGGCAGGGACGTCGACATACACATAGAGCGCGCCGAAGGCGCCCATGCCCAGCAGGACGATTCCGAAGAACGTGCCCAGCAGCTTCTTCCACGTGAAGAGTCTGCGTATGCCGCCGCTCTTCGGCGCCCGGCGCGACTCCCGCGCCTGGGCTCGTCGCGCATCCGCTCGACCCATTGGTGTGTTGCTCCCGCTTCTCTGCTCGACCGGCTCGCTCGGTTTCGTCAGTTCACTCAGACCTGCCAGCTAACACCGCCGACAGGGACAAAAGGCAAGCGATCCGGTCTTTTACGGACGTGACAATCAGCACCCACTCCCTAGGAACCGACTCCTCAGAGGTGGACAAGGTTGCGAGAACCGTTAATGTGTAATCACATTGATAGCGCGGCGCGAGGCCGCGCCGAACGGGGGATCCCATGACCGGACAGCACGACGACCACCGCCCGGAGACCGCGGCGGACGGCCTGACGATCGACGCGCCCGACATGCCGGCGCCCCAGGTCAGGGAGGTCGCCGCGCACTCCATACCGGGCGGCGTCGGCCTGCTCCTGACGGTGCTCGGGGTGTTCGCGGGGGTCGGCCTCGCCATCGTCGGCGGGGTGATCGGGGCGGGCGGTAACAATGCGGTCGGCGTCCCGCTCTTCATCTTCGGGGTGCTGCTCGTGATCACCTCGTTCTTCTGCATGAGCGGTGTGAAGATGGTCGCTCCGGGCGAGGCCCGGGTGATCCAGCTCTTCGGCCGGTACGTCGGCACCATCCGCTCCGACGGACTGCGCTGGATCAACCCGCTGACCTCCAGCCGCAAGATCTCCACCCGCGTCCGCAACCACGAGACCGCCGTCCTCAAGGTCAACGACGCCTACGGCAACCCGATCGAGCTGGCCGCGATCGTCGTCTGGAAGGTCGAGGACACCGCCCAGGCGCTCTTCGAGGTCGACGACTTCCTGGAGTTCGTCGCCACCCAGACCGAGGCGGCCGTAAGGCACATCGCCATCGAGTACCCGTACGACGCCCACGAGGAGGACGGGCTCTCACTGCGCGGCAACGCGGAGGAGATCACCGAGAAGCTCGCCGTCGAGCTGACCGCCCGGGTGAGGGCCGCGGGCGTCCTGATCATCGAGTCGCGCTTCAGCCACCTCGCGTACGCCCCCGAGATCGCCTCCGCGATGCTCCAGCGCCAGCAGGCCGGCGCGGTCGTCGCGGCCCGCCAGCAGATCGTCGAGGGTGCGGTGGGCATGGTCGAGATGGCCCTGACCCGGATCGCCGAGCAGGACATCGTGGAGCTGGACCCCGAGCGGAAGGCGGCCATGGTCGGCAATCTGATGGTCGTCCTGTGCGGCGACCGCGCGGCCCAGCCGGTCCTCAACACGGGCTCCCTCTACCAGTGACCGACCCGACGCCTCCCCGGCGGACACCGGCGCCCCGGTCGCGGCAGCGCAAGCAGATGCTGCTGCGGCTGGACCCCGCGGTGCACGACGCGCTCGCCCGCTGGGCCTCCGACGAACTGCGCAGCGCCAACGCGCAGATCGAGTTCCTGCTGCGGCGGGCACTCGCGGAGGCGGGCCGGCTGCCGGGGGCGGCGCGGCCGATCGCCCGCCGGGGGCGGCCCCCCAAACAGGCGCCCGAAGAGCCCGGATCCCCGCCCGGGTCCGACGCCCGGAACACCCCGTAGCACCGCGGCCCCGGCCCGCTCCACGGGCCGGGGCCGCTTTCCGGACGTGTATACACAGCGGGTATACACACCGTGTACAGTGCTCCTCATGTCTATCGGTCACACCCTCCTCGGACTCCTGGAGTCCGGCCCCCGACACGGTTACGACCTGAAGCGGACCTTCGACGAGAAGTTCGGCCAGGACCGCCCGCTGCACTACGGCCAGGTCTATTCGACGATGTCCCGGCTCCTGAAGAACGGACTCGTCGAGGTCGACGGCGTCGAGAGCGAAGGAGGGCCCGAGCGCAAGCGGTACGCCATCACCGACGCCGGGATCACCGATGTCTCGCAGTGGCTGGAGCAGCCCGAGAAGCCGGAGCCGTACCTCCAGTCGACGCTCTACACCAAGGTCGTCCTCGCGCTCCTGACCGGTCGCAGCGCGGCCGATCTGCTGGACTCCCAGCGCTCGGCGCATCTGCGGATGATGCGTATCCTGACCGACCGCAAACGCAAGGGCGACCTCGCCGACCAGTTGATCTGCGACCACGCCCTGTTCCACCTGGAAGCCGATCTGCGCTGGCTGGAACTGACCGCTGCCCGACTCGACCAGCTCGCCAAGGTGGTGGCTCCGTGATTCCCGAAGGCTCCCTGCTCGCCGCGCACGACCTGCGCAAGACCTATGGCTCGACGCCCGCCCTGGACGGCGCTTCGTTCTCCGTGCACCCCGGCGAGGTCGTCGCCGTGATGGGCCCGTCCGGCTCCGGCAAGTCGACCCTGCTGCACTGCCTGGCCGGGATCATCACGCCCGACTCCGGCACCATCACCTACGCGGGCCGCGAACTGTCCGCGATGTCCGACGCCGAGCGCAGTGCCCTGCGGCGCAGCGACTTCGGCTTCGTGTTCCAGTTCGGTCAGCTCGTCCCGGAGCTGACCTGCGTGGAGAACGTCGCCCTGCCCCTGCGGCTGAGCGGGGTCAGGCGCAAGGCCGCCGAGCGCACCGCCCTGGAGTGGATGGAGCGCCTGGAGGTCGACGACCTCGGGACCAAGCGCCCCGGCGAGGTCTCCGGCGGACAGGGCCAGCGGGTCGCCGTGGCCCGTGCGCTGGCGGCCTCGCCGAAGGTGATCTTCGCGGACGAGCCGACCGGCGCGCTGGACTCCCTCAACGGCGAGCGGGTGATGGAGCTGCTCACCCAGGCCGCCCGGTCCGCCAACGTCGCTGTCGTCCTGGTGACCCACGAGGCCCGGGTCGCCGCCTACTCCGACCGTGACGTCACCGTGCGCGACGGCCGGGCCCGCGACCTGGAGCACTCCGCATGACACTGCTCGACAAGGACCGGGCCCCGGTGGTGGAAGCGCCCCGTCCGGCGCCGCCCTCCTGGGGCGCGGTGACCCTCCGCGACCTGGGCCTCGGCATCCGGTTCGCCGCCGCCGGGGGCCGCGAGGGCTGGATCCGTACGCTGCTGACCGCCGTCGGCGTCGGCCTCGGCGTCGCCCTGCTGCTGCTCGCCTCCTCCGTACCGCATCTGCTCGACGAGCGGAACGCCCGCGAGCAGGCCCGCAGCGAGACGCGGATCTCCGGCTCGCCCGACGCGAACGCCACGAAGTCGGACAACTCGGTGCTGCGGATCAACACGACCACCGAGTACCACGACCGGACCGTCGCGGGGTATCTGATGCGCCCGGACGGCTCGACGCCCGCCCTCCCGCCGGGAGTCGACCGCTTCCCCGCGCCGGACACGATGGTCGTCTCCCCCGCCCTGCGGGAGCTGCTCGCCGAGCCGGGCAACGAACTGCTGCGGGAGCGGCTGCCGTACGGGATCACCGGCACGATCGGGGACGCCGGGCTGCGCTCCCCCGGTGAACTCCTCTACTACGCGGGCAGCAACACCCTGACGCCCGCCTCGGGCGGCCACCGGATCGCCGGGTACGGCGACGACCGCCAGGGCGATCCCCTCCCGCCGCTGCTGATCGTGCTCGTCATCATGGTCTGCGTCGTGCTGCTGGCCCCGGTCGCGATCTTCATCGCGACGGCCGTGCGCTTCGGCGGCGACCGGCGCGACCGCCGGCTCGCCGCGCTGCGGCTGGTCGGCGCGGACATCCGGACGACCCGGCGGATCGCCGCCGGGGAGGCGCTGTTCGGCGCGCTGCTCGGGCTGCTGCTCGGCCTGGCGTTCTTCCTGGTGGGCAGGGAGTTCGTCGGTGCGGTGGAGATCTGGGACGTCAGCGCGTTCCCGGCCGACCTGGTGCCCGACCCCCGGCTGGCGATGCTGATCGGGGTGGCCGTGCCGCTGACCGCCGTCCTCGTCACCCTGGTGGCGATGCGGTCCGTGGTGATAGAGCCGCTCGGCGTCGTGCGCCGGGGTCGTGAGCGGGGACGCCGCCTGTGGTGGCGGCTGCCGGTACCGCTGGCGGGCCTCGTGGTGCTCGGACTCTGGGGCCGGGTCGAGGAGTACGCGCCGGTGAACCCGTTCCCGATCACCACCGGTGCCGTGCTGGTGCTGTTCGGGCTCGCCCTGCTGCTGCCCTGGCTGGTCGAGGCGTGCGTGAAACGGCTGCGCGGCGGCCCGGTGCCCTGGCAGCTCGCCACCCGCAGGCTCCAGTTGAGCAGCGGGGCCGCGTCCCGCGCGGTCACCGGGGTCACCGTGGCGGTGGCGGGCGCGATCGCGCTGCAGATGATGTTCGCCGCGATGAACGCCGACTTCAACCGGATGGCCGGCCAGGACCCCACGCGGGCCCAGTTCGCCGGGTATTCCAAGGACGTCACCGGCGAGGCGGCCACCTCGGCCATCGAGCAGTTCCGCGCCACCAAGGGCGTGGAGGTGGTCATCGGATCGGTGGAGGCCTACGCGTCCAAGCCCGGCGCCTACGCCGACGAAGAGGTGCAGCCCACCACCTCGCTGACCGTCGGCACCTGCGCGACCCTGCGCGAGCTGGCCCGGATCGGCGCCTGCGAGGACGGCGACACGTTCGTCGTCCACCCGCAGGACGACAAGGACATGACCGCCTGGGTCGACGAGACCGCCCGCAAGGGCGAGGTGGTCGAGGTCGGCTCCGGGAAGAAGCCGATGCGGTGGACGCTGCCCGCCGATTCCCGGACCGTGACGGGCCGCATCGACCCTATGGGCGACCCCCACTACGGGATCATGGCCACCACCGGCGCGGTCGACGCGGGCAAGCTGCCCGGCGCGACGATCGCCGTCCAGATCCGGGTCGACCGGAGCCTGCCGGACGTCGCCGAGTACGTGCGCAACACGGCGGCGAGGGTCGACCCCGGTATGCGCTTCGTCACGCTCGACTCGGTGGAGCGCGACCGCCAGTACGCCAGCATCCAGACCGGGCTCCAGGTGGGGGCCTCCGCGGTGCTGCTGCTGATCGCCGCCTCGATGCTGGTCTCCCAGCTGGAGCAGTTGCGTGAGCGCAGGCGGCTGCTGTCGGTACTGGTCGCCTTCGGCACCCGGCGCTCCACGCTCAGCTGGTCGGTGCTGTGGCAGACCGCCGTGCCGGTGGTGCTCGGCCTGGCGGTGGCGGTCGCGGGCGGCCTGGGGCTGGGCGCGACGCTCACCTGGCTGATCGGGAAGCAGGTCGACGACTGGTGGCTGTTCTGGCCGATGGCGGGGGTCGGGGGCGGGCTGATCGTGCTGGTGACCCTGCTGTCGCTGCCGCCGCTGTGGCGCATGATGCGCCCGGACGGACTGCGCACCGAGTGACACCCGCCTGGTCCGCGTACGGCCGGGGCTCCTGGGAACAGGGGCCCCGGCCGTCGTCACGTTCTCAGGCGCCTTCCGCCACCGGCCGCACCGGCAGCGGCCGCATCGCCTCGCGCAGGGCGGCGGCGAGCTCCTCGAACTCGCCGCCCCGCGCCGACCCGGACCGCATCGCCAGCGCCACCCGCCGAGCGGGGGCCGGGTCCGCGAAGTACCCGGTGGCCAGCGCGTCGTTGCGGCCGGTCTCCACCGTCACCGCGGTCCGGGGCAGCAGCGTCACCCCGAGCCCGCCGGCCACCAGCTGGACCAGGGTGGAGAGCCCGGCGGCGGTCGTGGTCACCGGAGCGCCCTCGGTGCGGCCCGCCTCGCGGCAGATGTCCAGGGCCTGGTCGCGCAGGCAGTGCCCCTCGTCCAGGAGCAGCAGCGGCAGTTCGCGCAGCGCGTCGCGGGGGATGTCCGAGCGGCCGCCGAGCCAGTGGTCCTGCTCCATGACCAGCACGAAGTCCTCGTCGAAGAGCGGGATCTCGGTGACGCCCGGCACCCCGAGCGGCACGGCGAGCAGGAGCAGGTCCAGCCGCCCCGCGGCGAGGCCCTCCAGCAGCGAGGAGGTCTGCTCCTCGTGGACCTGGAGGTCGAGGTCCACGTACCGCTCATGGACCAGCCGGAGCACGGTGGGCAGCAGATACGGGGCGACCGTCGGAATGACGCCGAGCCGGAGGACTCCGGTGAACGGGGCCCGGACCGCCTCGGCCTCCTCCATCAGCGCGGCGACGGCCTCCAGCACCGCCCCGGCCCGCACCGCGAGCCGCTCCCCCGCGGGCGAGAGCAGCACCTTTCGCGTCGTACGCTCGATGAGCTGGACACCCAGTGCCTCCTCCAGGGTGGACACCGCTCCGGAGAGGGCCGGCTGACTCATCCCGATTGCTGCCGCCGCGTCCCGGAAGTGCAGATACTCCGCCACCGCTGTGAAGGCACGCAGCTGCGACAGGCTCGGCTGTTTGGTGTGCTGCTTGGGGCGTATGCCCTGATTCCCCTGACCCACTGATAGGCACCTCCGATCATCCGGACCGAGTGTAGCTATTTCTGTGATCAATGCACTCTGTGCCAAGGTGGAGTTCGTCCAACCCTCAGGAAATCCCCCAAAAAGGGAATTCCAGACGTTGCAAGGAGTGCGCGTGCTCACTGTCGGTGACAAGTTCCCCGAGTTCGACCTGACCGCTTGCGTTTCGCTGGAGAGCGGCAAGGAGTTCGAGCAGATCAACCACAAGACCTACGAGGGCAAGTGGAAGATCGTCTTCGCGTGGCCGAAGGACTTCACCTTCGTGTGCCCCACCGAGATCGCCGCCTTCGGCAAGCTCAACGAGGAGTTCGCCGACCGCGACGCCCAGGTCCTCGGCTTCTCCGGTGACTCCGAGTTCGTGCACCACGCCTGGCGCAAGGACCACCCGGACCTGACCGACCTGCCCTTCCCGATGCTGGCCGACTCGAAGCACGAGCTCATGCGCGACCTCGGCATCGAGGGCGAGGACGGCTTCGCCCAGCGCGCCGTCTTCATCGTCGACCAGAACAACGAGATCCAGTTCACGATGGTGACCGCCGGTTCCGTGGGCCGTAACCCCAAGGAGGTCCTGCGGGTCCTCGACGCCCTGCAGACCGACGAGCTGTGCCCGTGCAACTGGACCAAGGGCGAGAACACCCTCGACCCGGTCGCGCTCCTCTCGGGCGAGTGAGCTGACACCCACATGGCTCTCGACGAACTGAAGTCCGCCGTACCGGACTTCGCCAAGGATCTGAAGCTGAACCTCGGCTCGGTCATCGGCAACAGCGACCTCCCGCAGCAGCAGCTGTGGGGCACCGTGCTGGCCTGCGCGATCGCCTCGCGATCGCCGAAGGTGCTGCGCGAGCTGGAGCCCGAGGCGAAGGCCAACCTCTCCGCCGAGGCGTACACCGCGGCGAAGTCGGCGGCCGCCATCATGGCGATGAACAACGTCTTCTACCGGACCCGGCACCTGCTGTCGGACCCGGAGTACGGCACGCTCCGCGCGGGCCTGCGGATGAACGTCATCGGCAACCCGGGTGTGGAGAAGGTCGACTTCGAGCTGTGGTCGCTCGCCGTCTCCGCGATCAACGGCTGCGGCCAGTGCCTGGACTCCCACGAGCAGGTGCTGCGCAAGGCCGGCGTGGACCGTGAGACCATCCAGGAAGCCGTCAAGGTCGCTTCGGTGATCCAGGCGGTCGGTGTGACCCTCGACGCCGAGGCCGTACTCGCCGAGCAGTGACACCGCACCACCCCTGATACGAGAAGGGCCCCGAGGACGACCGACCGTCCCCGGGGCCCTTCTTCTCGTTCCGCTCCGCTACTCCTGCGGCGGCCGGCTCTCCTGCGCGCGTTCGCCCGGGGCGTCCTGCGGGTCCGGTGGCGCGAGCGCCGCCGCGGCGTGCGCCGTGGTCATCGACATGGCGGTGGCCCCGTGGTGCCCGCCGCTCCCGCCCGGTGACCCCGGTTCCCCGTACGAGCGCAGATAGCCGACCACCGTGTTGATCACGGCGACCAGCGGTACGGCGACCACCGCGCCTCCGATACCCGCGACCAGACCGCCGGTCGCGACCGAGAGGACCACCGCGAGCGGATGGACCCGGACCGCGCGGCCGAGGATGAACGGCTGCAGGATGTGGCCCTCGATCTGCTGCACCGCCAGGACCACCACCAGCGCCCACAGCGCGGTCCACACTCCCTCGGTGACCAGGGCGACGACCACCGCGAGCGCCCCGGAGACCACGGCGCCGACGAGCGGGATGAAGGCGAACAGGAAGATGAAGACGGCCAGCGGCACCGCGAGCGGCACATTGAGGACGTAGAGGCCGAAACCGATGAAGATGGCGTCGATCAGGGCGACGAGCACCGTGCCACGCACGTACGCGGTCAGGGTGCGCCAGGCGCGCGGTCCGGCGCCGGCGACCCCGGGGCGGGCCGCGGCGGGCACCAGCTTGAGCGACCACTCCCAGATCCGCTTGCCGTCGTAGAGCAGGAACAGCGTGGAGAACATCGCCAGCAGCAGCCCGGTGAGGAACTCCACCATCACGGTGACGCCCTGGAGTCCCGCGGAGGTGATCTCCTCGGTATTGGTGCCGATGGTGTCGTTGAGGTTCTTGGCGATGTCGTTGATCTGCGACTCGGTGACGTGGAAGGGGCTGTCGAGCAGCCAGCGCTTCAACTCGTCGATGCCGTCGCGGACCCGGTCGGAGAGCGTGTCGAGGTTCTCCATCACCTGCCACACCACGAACCAGCCGACCAGGCCGATGATGACGAACCCGAGCACGGCGGTGACGGCGGTGGCGAGACCGTGCGGCAGCCCGAACCGCTTGAGCCGGACGACGGTCGGCTGGAGCATCGCGGTGACGAGCAGCGCGGCGACGAAGGCCAGCACCACGAGCTGGACCGCGCTGATCACCCGCATCAGCACCCAGAGCGTCCCCGCGAGGACGAGGAGCCGCCAGCCGGCCTCGGCGGCGACCCGCATCCCCCACGGGAGCGCCGCCACCGGATCCGGCCTGGCGGCGACCGAGGGGGCGTACGCGGGTGGCGCGGGCACCTGCCCGGGGTCGTCGGCCTCGGGGACGGCGGGGGTCCCTCGCGCCGCGAGGGGTTCGTCGTCTTCGGCGGCGGCGGCGCGCGCCCGCCGCTCGTCCAGTCGCGCGCCCAGCTCCGTCAGTTCGGACCCGAAGCGGCCCAGCCAGCCCGGCAGTTTCGACATGCTCTCTTTTCCTTCCCCCATCTTCGCCGCCCAGCGCGCTGCGGCCCGTCCAGGCGCTTCGCAACGCCCCCCGGGACCGCCAGGATGCGACCGTACACGCGCGAGGCCCCCCACCGTCTGGACGGTGAGGGGCCTCGCGAGGTTGAGAGCGCAGTCCGTGGACTTCGCCCGCTTCCTCTAATACCAGTTGTTGGCCTGCCAGAAGGACCAGGCGCCGCACGGACCGCCGTAGCGGTTCTCCATGTAGCTGAGGCCCCACTTGATCTGGGTGGCCGGGTTGGTCTGCCAGTCGGCGCCGGCGGAGGACATCTTGTGGCCCGGGAGGGCCTGCATGAGTCCGTACGCCCCGGAGGTCTTGTTGACCGCGCGGTAGTTCCAGGTCGACTCGTGGTTCACGATGTTGCTGAAGCACTGGAACTGGTCCGCGGGGACCATCTGACGGGCCATCGCCTTGACGTCGGCCACGCTGTAGGAGCCCTGCGCGGAGAACGAGGAGGCGTCGCGGGTGGAAGAACGGCTGGCGCGCTCGGCGGCTTCCTTCTTCGCCTTCTCGGCCCGCTCCGCCGCCTTGCGTTCGGCCTCGACCCGGTCCTCGGCCGCCTGCTTCTTGGACTTGGCGTCCTTGGCGGCCTGGATGCGGGCCGATTCCTCGGCCGACTTCTTCGCAGCGGCGTCGGCGGCGGATGCCTGGGCATCGGCCTGCTGCGTCAGCGAAGCGGTCTGGACCTGGGCCTGCTGGCCCGCGGGGATGTCTGCGAGCAGCGTGGTGTCGGCTGCGGCCGCCTCGAAGTTGTTGTCGTCGGCGGCAGGTGCGCCGCCCGCAGCAACGCCTACGACGGCGCCTACGGTGGTGACCGCGGTGGCAGATGCCACGGCGAACCCCCGGACCGAGATCCGGCTCACATGATGTCCTTCCAGCATCGCCCGCGTAGGTGACCTCGCGGGCGCAATCGCGCCCCTGGCACTGGCCTCCCTACTGCGTGGGTCACGGGAGGCACGGGCCCGTCGGGCAACCCCGGTGAGGAGGCTGCCGCGTGGTGCTCGCGGGCGGCATACGGGCGTCTCGTGTTGAGTTGTGTGGTGCGTGGCGCCTCTGGAGGTGCCCAAGTGCCGTATGCGGGGCCTGACGGAAGCAAGACTCTGCCGGACGGGGACGCCGGGAGGCAATTCTGTGCCGCGTGGGAAAGGTCACACCTCGTTTGGGCCACAGGTTTTCCGGAAATGACGGCGCAGCACAATGCCGCCCGGCTAAGCTCCTTGGCTCGCCGGGCGGCATCAAAGGGATATGTACGTCAGATGTGGCCTTCCTCCAGCATTTCGGTCACCAGTGCGGCGATCTGTGAACGCTCGGAGCGCGTGAGCGTGACGTGGGCGAACAGCGGATGGCCCTTCAGTTTCTCGACGACGGCGACGACTCCGTCGTACCGGCCGACCCGGAGGTTGTCCCGCTGGGCCACGTCGTGGGTGAGCACGACACGAGAATTCGCCCCGATCCGGGACAACACGGTCAGCAGGACGTTCCGTTCGAGCGACTGCGCCTCGTCGACGATCACGAACGCGTCGTGCAGCGAGCGGCCCCGGATGTGGGTGAGCGGCAGGACCTCCAGCATCCCGCGCCCGAGCACCTCCTCGATGACCTCGCGCCCGGCGACCGCCGAGAGCGTGTCGAAGACCGCCTGCGCCCAGGGGCTCATCTTCTCGGCCTCGCTGCCGGGGAGATAGCCGAGCTCCTGCCCGCCCACCGCGTACAGCGGACGGAAGACCATCACCTTCTTGTGCTGCCGGCGCTCCAGCACCGCCTCCAGGCCCGCGCAGAGGGCCAGCGCCGACTTGCCGGTGCCCGCACGTCCGCCCAACGACACGATGCCGACGTCGGCGTCGAGGAGGAGGTCGAGGGCGATCCGCTGCTCGGCGCTGCGCCCGTGGATACCGAAGGCCTCCCGGTCGCCCCGCACGAGCCGCACATTGCCCTCGGCCGTCACCCGGCCGAGGGCCTTGCCGCGCTCGGACTGGAGGACCAGTCCGGTGTGCACGGGCAGTTCGGCGGCCTCGGGGACGTACAGCGTCTCCTCGCCGAACAGCAGGTCGATCTGTTCCCCGGCGAGGGACAGTTCGCTCATGCCGGTCCAGCCGGAGTCGGTGATGGCGAGTTCCGCGCGGTACTCCTCGGCGAGGAGGCCGACGGAGGACGCCTTGATGCGGAGCGGCAGGTCCTTGGAGACGACCGTGACGTCGTACCCCTCGGCCTGGAGGTTGCGTGCGACCGCGAGAATCCGTGAGTCGTTGTCCCCCAACCGGTAGCCGGCGGGCAGGACGCCGGGATCGGAGTGGTTGAGTTCGACACGGAGCGTCCCGCCCAGATCCCCGAGGGGGATCGGGGCGTCCAGCCGGCCGTACCGGACCCGGAAGTCGTCCAGCAGGCGCAGTGCCTGCCGGGCGAAGTACCCGAGCTCGGGATGGTGCCGTTTGGCCTCCAGTTCCGTGACCACCACGATCGGCAGCACGACTTCGTGCTCGTCGAAGCGGGCCATGGCTCCTGGGTCGGCCAGCAGGACGCTGGTGTCGAGAACGTAGGTGCGCCTGTCGGGCATGCGGCGCTTAGTGCTGGTCACCACGGAAGGACGTACCCCCTCGGACGAGGTCGGGGAGTGCGACGAACGGTCGCGGAGCTTCCCGAAGGGAGAGGACGGACCGGGATCGGGCCCCACTGCGCGGGCCGGACCACGGCCTCCGCGTCGGCCGCACGCTGCGTACGGTCCTTCGTGTGCAAAGGGCCTCCCGGGCGAGCGGGCTGGGTGCCGCTCACTTGGATGCGACATCCGCCTGGTTGATGACCGGACGTCGACCTGACAGGGGTATTCCCTTTATCGCGCGAAGCCATGCCGCCGCATATGACACGGTGTGGAGAAGTCCCGGTGGACGCGCGGTGACCCCCGTACATACGCCATGGCTCCCCTATATAGGAGAGCCATGGGGGACACACGGGGCGGGAGGGGTGTTCAGGACACCTCAGGCGCCGTAGCGGCGGTGGCGGGCGGCGTAGTCACGCAGCGCCCGGAGGAAGTCGACCTTGCGGAAGGCCGGCCAGAAGACCTCGCAGAAGTAGTACTCCGAGTGGGCGCTCTGCCAGAGCATGAAGCCCGAGAGCCGCTGCTCGCCGCTCGTCCGGATCACCAGGTCGGGGTCGGGCTGACCCCGGGTGTAGAGGTGCTCGGAGATCAGGTCGGTGGACACGACCTCGGCGAGCTCCTCGAAGCTCGTGCCCTTCTCCGAGTGCTCCAGCAGCAGGGAGCGCACCGCGTCGGCGATCTCCTGGCGGCCGCCGTAGCCGACCGCGACATTGACGATTATTCCTCCCCCAGGCCCTGCGGCCTGGGAGGTGCCCCCTATGCCGGCCGTCGACTCCTCAGCCTCCTTGAGCACCGTCTGCGTCTCGGCCGGGAGCAGGTCGAGCGTGCCGACGTGGTGGACGCGCCAGCGCCCGTCCGAGGCGAGGTTGCGTACGGTGTTCTCGATGATGCCGAGCAGCGGCTTCAGTTCGTGCTCGGGCCGGTCGAAGTTGTCCGTGGACAGCATCCAGAGGGTGACGACCTCGACATCGGTCTCACTGCACCAGCCGAGCAGCTCGGAGATCTTGTCCGCACCGGCCTGGTGGCCCTGCACGGCCGATCCGCCGGACGCCTTGGCCCACCGCCGGTTGCCGTCGAGGATGACCCCGATGTGCTTCGGCACCTGGTCGTGGTCCAGGCGGCCCCCCACCCGGCGCGCGTAGAGCCTGTACACCAGGTCGCGGAAGTTCACTGCGTTCACCCTCTCGGTTCCGTACGGGCCCGGGCCCGTCCTCCCCGTCGCCGGGGGTCCGGGGGCCGTCCCCCGCAGGGGATCACCGCACGGCCCGCGCCGCCCGCACGATCCCTCGACGGTCCGCGCCTCTACCACCGGCACGGGCCACGCGGGCCATCGCCGCGCCGCATCGGCATTCCCCGAAGCCGCCACATTACTGCGACCGGGTCACGGGGGCCCAACCCGGTCTGTCACAACTCCGTGATAAGGAATGAAACGTGACTGATTACCTCTCCCCCGACCTTTACTACCGCGCCGCCGGTTCGCGCTACGACTCCATGGAGTACCGCAGGACCGGGCGCAGTGGCCTCAAGCTGCCCGCCCTCTCGCTGGGCCTGTGGCACAACTTCGGCGACGACCGGGCGCTGGACTCCCAGCGGGCGATCCTGCGCCGCGCCTTCGATCTCGGGGTGACCCACTTCGACCTGGCCAACAACTACGGCCCGCCGCCCGGCTCGGCCGAGCTGAACTTCGGCAAGCTCTTCGCCCAGGACTTCGCCCCGTACCGTGACGAACTGGTCATTTCCACCAAGGCCGGTTATCTGATGCACCCCGGCCCGTACGGCGAGTGGGGCTCGCGGAAGTACCTGCTGTCCTCCCTCGACGCCTCCCTGAAGCGGATGGGTCTCGATCACGTCGACGTCTTCTACTCGCACCGCTTCGACCCGCACACTCCGCTGGAGGAGACGATGGGCGCCCTGGCGTCCGCCGTCCAGCAGGGCAAGGCGCTGTACGTGGGTGTCTCCTCGTACAACGCGGAGCAGACCGCCGAGGCGGCCGGGCTGCTCAAGGAGATGGGTGTGCCGGCGCTGATCCACCAGCCGTCCTACTCCATGATCAACCGCTGGATCGAGGACGACGGGCTGCTGGACACCCTGGAGGCGGCCGGGATGGGCTGCATCTCCTTCGTGCCGCTCGCCCAGGGCCTGCTCACCAACAAGTATCTGAAGGGCATCCCGGAGGGCTCGCGCGCCACCCAGGGCAAGTCCCTCGACCCGGGCCTGCTCTCCGACGAGGTGGTCCGCCGGCTCAACGGGCTCAACGACATCGCGCGGGGCCGTGGCCAGTCGCTCGCACAGCTCGCCATCGCGTGGGTGCTGCGCGACAGCCGGATGACGTCGGCGCTGATCGGCGCGTCGAGCGTGAGGCAGCTGGAGGAGAACGTGGCGGCCCTCGCGGGTCCGGCGCTGACCGCCGAGGAGCTGAAGGAGATCGACGCCTTCGCCGTGGACACGGCGGGCACGAACATCTGGGCCGGTCGCAGCTGACGTCGGCTCAACGGGCCTTCCGTACAAGGAAGAACAGAGGCGGCGGGGGCCCGGAGGGCGGCGCCCGCCCCGGCCCACAGAAAACGGGCCGGTCCGTGGGGGGGGATACGGACCGGCCCGAGGGGGGGGTTCCACCATAACCCTTCGTAAGTACTTCCGCGTGCCACGCCGCTCCACAACTACTCTCCGGATTCACCGGACTGCATACCGGGCAGGGCGGACGCCCGTCGGACTCCCGATATCGGCCCCGGTATCGAGGGGTCGCGGTACGGCGTTGCCTTGACGCCGCCGAGGGGGGAGACAGAGGACGGAACCTGATTTCTAAGGACCCTAGGTTCGAGCCATGACGAAACGATCCCCTGCGACAGCGACAGCGACCGTGACCTGGGCCGGGGCGAACGCCCGACGGCTGGCCCGTCAGCAACTCCACCCGGACACCGTCGGCACCGCGTCGCCCTTCACCGCCCCCGGCGGAGCGGTGGCCGCGATGCTCGGCGCGCACGCCCAGGTGCTGTCGGCGGCCGAGCTGTCCGTGGGGCTGCGCGCGGAGGGACTGACCCGCACGGACGTCCGTACGGCCCTGTGGACCGACCGGACCCTGGTCAAGACGTTCGGGCCACGCGGCACGGTCCACCTGCTGCCCGCGGCGGACCTGCCCCGGTGGACCGGGGCCCTGTCCGCCGTACCCGCGGGCAGCACCCCCTTCTCCAAGGACGCCGGGATGACCCCGGACCAGGTGGAGGAGGTCGTCGCGGCCGTCGCGGCGGCGCTGACCGGGACGGAGCTCACGATCGACGAGCTCTCCGAGGAGGTCGTCGCGCGGACCGGACCGTGGGCCGGGGACCTGGTGATGCCCGGGTTCCAGGCGATGTGGCCGCGCTGGCGACAGGTCCTGCACCTGGCGGGCCACCGGGGCGCCCTCGCCTACGCCCCGAACCGGGGCCGGAGGGCGACGTACACCAACCCCGGGTGCACCCCGCTGCCCGGCCCCGGGGCACTGGCGGCCCTGATCGAGCGGTACCTGTACGCGTACGGGCCGGCCACCCCCGCGCACTTCGCCCGGTGGCTCGCCGCGCCGAGGCCCTGGGCGGCCGGGCAGTTCGCCGCGCTGGCCGCCTCGGGGGCGATCGAGGAGGTGACGTTCGCGGACGAGGGGACGGCATGGGTGGTCGCGGGCGACACGGACTTCCCGGACACGCCGGTGCGGGGCGTGCGCCTGCTCCCGTACTTCGACGCGTTCACCATCGCCTCCCAGCCCCGCGAGAAGCTGTTCCCGGGGGCGGCTTACGAGCGGGCCCTCGCGGGCGGGCAGGCGGGGAACTTCCCGGTGCTGCTGGTGGACGGCACGGTGGCCGGCGTCTGGCACCAGCACCGCTCGGGCCGCCGGATCGCGGTCACGGTGGAGCCGTTGAAACCCCTGCCCGCGGCCGGACTGCGGGCCCTGGAGGAGCAGGTGGAACGGGTCGCCGCGGTCATGGAGGGGACGGCGGAACTGACGGTCGGCCCGGTGACGGTGGGACCGCACGCGTAGGACGGGCGTACGCAGGTCGGGGGCCGGGGGTCGGGCGTACGCGGGTCGGGGGCCGGGCGTATGGGTCGGGGGTCGGGCGTACGCGGGTCAGCGGCGGGGGTCGAAGCGGACCGCCATCGTGTCCCCGGCGACCACCACGAAGTCCCCTTCCTCGCACCGGATGACGGCCTGGAGCACCTCCCCGCCGGCGTCCCTGAGCTCCTGGGTGCCCACCACCGTCCACGCTCCCCCGTACGGCACCGGCGGCAGGAGGGCGGGCGGGGCGTGCTGCCACCGGCTCGCCGGTACGCACCAGTCGGGCAGCCCCGGCCAGGGGCCCGGGGTGACGCGCAGCGTCCGGTCAAAGGCGCAGGTCAGCAGGACGGACTGGTCGTCCGCGAGGACGAACTCGACAGCCTCCGGTTCACCCGCCCGGCCCTCGGGCCGGTAGTAGACCCCGAGGACTGCGGTGATCCTGGCCCCCGCGAGCCAGTCGGCGTTGCCGTGCCGCGTGCGCCCGGCAGTCCCCGTACGGTCTTCCCTCTCCACGGCCATGACGGCTCCCACTCCTTCGCTGTGCGTGCCTCCCGACGAGTAGGACGGCCGCCCGCACGATCCCGTTGCCTCCGAGGCAATGCTGAACTGGCGTACGGCGTATGCGGGTTGACCGGCCAGACGGGGTCGGCCACCGTCACCGGGGCTTTCGCGCCTCGATGAGGAAGCGGGCGGTGCGGGCGAGGAACGGCCCTTCCGCCTCGATCCGCCGGTGCAGCGCGGCCAGTTGGGGACGGTACTGCTCGACGTTGAATCCGGGCACCATCCAGATCACCTTGCGCAGGAAGTAGACCACCGCGCCGATGTCGCGGAACTCGGTGCGCAGAGTCTCGGAGCGCAGGTCCACCACGTCGAGACCGGCCGCCGTCGCGGCGGCCCGCGCGTCCTCGGGGTGCCGGCCGCGGCGGACCTCGGGCGGCTGGGGACCGAGGAAGTACTCGACGATCTCGAAGACGCTGGCGGGGCCGACCTGCTGGGAGAAGTACGTGCCGCCGGGGGTCAGGACACGCGCGATCTCCTCCCACCACGTGGTGACCGGATGGCGGCTGACCACGAGGTCGAAGGCGGCGTCCCCGAAGGGCAGCGGCGGTTCGTCCTCGTCAGCCACGACGACCGCCCCGAGCGGGTGCAGCAGGGCGGTGGCGCGGGCGATGTTCGGTGGCCAGGCCTCCGTGGCCACGGTGACCGGCGGGAGCTTCGGCGCGGCGGCCAGCACCTCGCCGCCCCCGGTCTGGAGGTCGAGCGCGGCGTGGGCCCGGCCGAGCCGGTCGGCCATCGCGCGGGCGTACCCCCAGGAGGGGCGCTCCTCGGTGGCCCGGCCCTCCAGCCAGGAGAAGTCCCATCCGTCCACGGAGACGGCGTCGGCCTCGGCGACGAGGGCCTCGAACCGGTCGCGGGAGGCCGCGGAGTCGAAGGCGTCGGAAGGGAGGGGCGAGGGGGCGGGAGCGGATGGTTCGGACATACGGGAATCGTGTCAGGCGGGCCCGGGACACGCGAATGGATTCCGGTGGATTCCGGGCGGGTGCGGGAGGGCGGGTGCGCGAGGGCGGGTTCGCGGGCCGCCCCTCCTCACACGGCCAGGGCCCCCAGCAGCAGGCCGGCCAGCGCCCCGGCGATCATGAACGGGCCGAACGGAATGCCGGTCCTGCGTCCCGCCCGGCGCAGCAGCACCAGGGAGAATCCGTACGCCGCCCCGAACAGGAACCCGGCGAACCCGCCCAGGAACAGCACGGTCCAGCCGTACCAGCCGAGGACCACCCCCAGGGCGAGGGCGAGTTTCACATCGCCGAAGCCCATGCCGTTCGGGTTGATCAGGAAGAGCAGGAAGTAGAAGCCGCCGAGGGCCAGGCCGCCGAGCAGCCCGGAAGTCCAGGATCCGGCGTGCCCGGGAAGCAGCGCGGCACAGCCGAGCAGCACGACGGCCGCGGCCGCCAGGGGCAGGGTCAGCGGGTCGGGCAGCCGGTGGACCCGCCGGTCGACGGCGGCGAGGAGCACGGCGACGGGGGCCAGCGCCAGCCACCCGATGAGTTCGGGCCTGGCCCCGGTGGCGGCGGCGAGCGCGACACAGGCGACCACGGTGGCCAGGGGGGCGAGGACTCCGGGGGCGTAGCCGGTCGGGCCGGGGCCGGGAGTTCCGGCGGCGGTGCCGGCCCCGGGTGCGGCGGGCGTTCGTGGGGCGGCGCAGGGCGCGCACCGGGCCGGGCCGAGCCAGCCGCGGACCGGGCCGGTGAGCGGGTGGCCCGCGGGGCACGCCGTACGCCAGGGCTCCTCCGGCTCGACGGCGAACCGGTAGGCGGCACGCGGGATCAGCAGTCCGGTGACGGCACCCCAGACCGCGGCGACGGCGAGCAGCGCGGCGTCCACGGGACGACCCTAATGGGCCGCGGGAACAGGGGTCCTGGGCCCGGGGCCCAGGAACGACCGTTCGGAGGCCAGTCGTCGGCGTTCGGGAACCACCGGAGTCCGGCCGGGGCTACGGTCGGTGCCCATGAGGACATGGCGCGATGGCGACGGGACGCTCACGGTCGGCACGGACTCCGGGGCCCGGGAGGTGCCACTGCGGATAGCGGCCTCGTACCGGGCCCGTACCCGGGGGCTGCTCGGGCAGGACGGGATCGATGGGGCGCTGCTGCTCACGCCGGCCGGGAGCGTGCACACCTTCCGGATGCGGTTCGCCATCGATGTGGCCTACCTGGACCGGAAGCTCACCGTGCTGGCGGTCCGCACGATGAAGCCCGGCCGCCTCGGCCTGCCGCGGCTGCGGGCCCGGCACGTGGTGGAGGCGGAGGCCGGGGCGATGAAGCGGTGGGGGGTGCGGCCGGGCGTACGGGTGGAGCTGCGGACGACGGCTCCCGCCTCCGGGATGCCCGAGGCCTCCGGGACCTCCGGGACCTCCGGGACGTCCGAGGCTTAGGAATCGCGCCCGCGACGGAACGTGGCGCGACGCGGCTACGGCGGGCCCGTGCCCAGCAGGGTCCAGGCCCCGTAACCGGCGGACGCACAGGCGAGGACGGCGAGGACGGCGGCCGTGCGTCCCGTGGTGCGCAGCCGCAGCAGGGCGACGGCGGCCGGGAGCAGCAGCGGGAACGCGGGCATCATCAGGCGCGGCCGGGAGCCGAAGTATCCGGCGCCGATCAGCGAGATGACGACGATCGTGATGGCGTAGACGAGGACCGGGAGCGGCTGCCGCTTCCGTACGCAGAGCACCACCAGCCACCCGAGCAGCCCGAGGGCCGCGCACAGGCCCAGGGCGGCGGGCCACGGGAGTCCGGCGATGAAGGCGGCGAGCGCGCGTCCGCCGTCGATGTTGTTGCCCCACTGCGCCTGGACGTCGAAGTAGGCGAACGGGCTCCCTTCGCGTACGGCCACGAACACCACGTACGCCAGCCAGCCCAGCGGTGCGAAGGCCACTCCCGCGATCATCCGGGCGTTGCGGCGGAGAGCCGGGCCGATGCCGGCGCCGGCGCGGTACTCCCGTACGAGGGTGACGGCGGCGGTGACCGCCAGGGCCGCGATGAGCGCCGCCGCCGTGGGCCGGGTGAGCCCCGCCAGGACGCACAGCGCGCCCGCGACGATCCAGCGGCCGGTGAGTACGGCGTACAGCGCCCAGGCGGCCAGGGCGGTGAACAGGGTCTCCGTGTACGCCATCGACTGGACGAACGCCGTCGGGTAGACGCCCCAGAGCGCGGCCAGCACCACGCCCGTACGCCGTCCGCGAAGATGGGAGCCGACGGCGAAGATGCCCCAGGCGGCAAGCAGCCCGGCCGTCCAGGCGACCAGGAGTCCGGCGCCGCCGAGGGTGAGCGGGGTCACGGCGGAGATGGCGCGTTCCAGGGCCGGGAGCAGGGGGAAGAACGCCAGATCGGAGTGGACGGAGCCGTCCGGGAGGGTGACGGTGTAGCGGTAGCCGTTCTCGGCGATGCGCTGGTACCAGACGGAGTCCCAGCGTCCGCTGAGCGGCCCCAAGGGGTCCTTCCCGGCGGCCGACGCGGCTGCCCAGAAGACAAGGAGCCCCAGGGCCCGCACGGCTGCGTAGACCGTGAGCGCGGGCGCGGCGGCCCGGAACGCGGCGGCGGCACGGGGCCCGGGAGCGCGGGGGCCCGGGGCCGGACGGGCGGCCGTCCGGGTGCGGAGCTGGTGATCGGACATATGGCCGATTATGACGTCGGCAGCGGGCTTCCCCCGCCACGGTCGGCCCGGGGCATCCCGACCGGGCGGCCCGGCTCAAACGCCGAGAACCTCGTTCCCGAAGGCCTTCCACGGGGACATCTCCACCGCGTCCATGACCGCCAGCTGCGGGTGCCGGGCCGCCGTCTCGTCCCGTACGGCGACGGTGTCCGGCCAGGCGTCGAGGTGCGCGGCGCCCTCGATGACGACGCCGTCCCAGTCGGTGGCGGCCGTCGCGCCACTCCGGTCGACGACGAAGCCGATACACAGCACGGAGGCCCGTCCCACCGTCCGCCGGATGGCGCTCACCGCGCGCTCCCGCTCCGGCCCGGGCAGCTCCCCGACGGAGAACTCGACGGCGACTGCACCGGCCCGGGCATGCCTGATGCGCACCAGGAGGTCGAGGCCTTCATCGGTCCACAACCGGAATCCGACCTCGCGCAGCCGCTGGAGGCCGGCGATGGACAGCAACTGTTCGCGGGTGACGGGCGAACGGGCCCCGAGGGAAGCGGAGTCGAGGCTCACGAGCACCACACGGCCGGTCACCGGGTGCGCTGGGCGGAGCCCTTCGGCCTCCAGGTCGCCCAGCAGCGTCCGTGCGTCCAGCCGGGTCCAGCCCAGGTGGTACGAGTAGAAGAATCCGGCACCCATCGACGCCCACCCCCATCGCTCTGCATCCCACCGGCGTCGTGGTCGGCGACCCCCGGCACCTACGAGAGTACTGAGCGGCGGCCCGGACTGCGTGGGTCCACGGGCCCACGGGCCCACGGGCGGCCCCAAGCGGAACGGCCGCCGCACTCCGGCTGCGTAACACGGCTTTCACCTGCCGCACTTGGGCCCGGTTCTGGGGCCCGGGGGCCCGGGCGGGGGCAGCTTTTCGGCCGTACGCTCCCAACCGTCGGGCAGCACGCGCGGGGCCGAGGAGAGGTGCACCGTGAGCGGTGACGGGGGCTGAGGCTGGGGCTGAGGCTGGGGCTGGGGCTGGGGAGACTGGAGCGCGGGGCACAAACCGCCGGGGCGCCACGGCACCGCGGGGTCCGGCGCCCCACGCCAGGGCCAACAGGGCGGCCGGTTCTTCGCACTGACCCGCAACTGGGTGACGGGCGCGCTCGCCTGTCTCGCCGCCGGATTCGTCACGAGCCGGGTGCTGGTGGAACTACTGGGCACCGAGGTGCGGGGTCGATCACAGTGAAGTAGGGCATAGAAGGCCGGACTTGCGGCGTTGCACACTCCACTGCCCTTCCGCCGCCGTCCTCCAGGAGACCCCGCCATGGCAGAGCTGAAGATCGACGCCGTCGTGTTCGACGTGCTCGGCACGCTCGTCGACGAACCCGCCGGACTCCGCGCCGGCATCCGCGCCCTCGCCCCGTCCCTGGACGGCCCCGGAATCGAACGGCTTCTGCTGCTGTGGCAGCGGCACATCGAGCGCGAGCAGCGCCGTGTCCTCGACGGCGACCGGCCCTACCTCCCCAGCGACGCACTCGACCGGGAGGCCGCGGGGGTCGTCGCGGCGGCTGCGGGGGGCATCGTGGCGGGCGCGGGTCTCGTCCCGGAGGCCGCGGGGGTCATGGATCCGGCGGCGGTGGAGGAGCCGGCGGCGGTGGAGGAGCCGGCCGCGGTGGAGGAGCTGGCCAGGTCGGCCCGCCGCCTCCCGCCGTGGCCCGACACCGTGGCCGGACTCGCCCGGCTCGCCGGACACTTCCCGCTGATCGGCCTCTCCAACGCGAGCCGGACAGCGCTGCTGGAACTCAACGCCCACGCCGGCCTGCGCTGGCACCAGGCCCTGTCCGCCGAGGACACCCGCGCCTACAAGCCGGACCCGGCGGTCTACCGGCTGGCCGTCACCGTCGCCGGGCGGCCACCGGAGCGCCTGCTGATGGTCGCCGCCCACGCCTGGGACCTGCGCGGTGCGCAGACGCTGGGCCTGCGCACCGCCTATGTGGCCCGCCCGGTCGGCGACCCGCCCACGGCCTCGGACCGGTTCGACCTGTACGCGGAGGACCTGGCGGATCTGGCGGGGCAACTGGGCGTGTCCTAGCGATGGTGACCGGTACCCGGAGTGTCAGCCCGCCTCGCCGCCCTGGTGGAGGGCTTCCAGCACGGCCAGTTCGTCGTCGGACAGCCGCAGGGCTCCGGCGGAGACGTTGGCGGCCAGGTGGTCCGGATTTCCGGTGCCGGGGATGGCGAGCACGTGGGGCCCGCGGTGCAGTGTCCAGGCCAGCCGGACCTGGGCCGTACTCACTCCGTGCGCGCGGGCGACGGTGAGCAGCGCGTAACCGTCGGCGTCCGGGGAAGCGCCCGCATCGCACCCGGCGCCCGCGATGGAGTAGAAGGGCACGAAGGCGATCCCCTGCTCACCGCAGGTCCGCAGGAACGCGTCCTGGTCCGGCGACCCGAGCCCGTACTTGTTCTGCACGCACACCACCGGCGCGATGGCGCGGGCTTCGGCGAGCTGCGCGGGGCCGACGTTGGAGACGCCGAGGTGACGGATCAGCCCGGCCTCGCGCAGTTCGGCCAGCGCTCCGAAACGCTCGGCGATCGAATCGGTGCCCACGATGCGCAGGTTCACCACGTCGAGGTGCTCGCGGCCGAGCTGCCGGAGGTTCTCCTCGACCTGCCCGCGCAACTGCCCCGGCGTGGCGTGGGTCTGCCACTGGCCCGAGGGGTCGCGTCCCGGCCCGACCTTGGTGGTGATGACCAGGTCGTCGGGGTAGGGGGCGAGCGCGCTGTTGATCAGCTCGTTGGCGGAGCGGAGCCGGGAGAAGTAGAAGGCGGCGGTGTCGAGGTGGTTCACGCCGAGCTCGCGGGCCCGGCGCAGCACCCGTATCGCACGGTCCCGGTCGCCCGGCACCGCGTCGACGTCGAACGCTTCGCCCTGCTGCGGCAACCGCATCGTCCCGAACCCGATCCGGTTGACCACGAGGTCGCCGAGGGTCCAGGTGCCGGACACTGCCGCAGTGATCGTCTCTGATGTCATGCCGGGATGATCTCCGGGCGGCGGTGGCCCCGGCAATGATTCAGTTACGCCTGATTCATCGCCGGGACCAGGGTTCACGGGACCGAGTCCGCGTACGCGTACGTGGACGCGTACATGGACGTGGACGTGGACGTGGACGTGGACGTGGGTGAGGCTGCCCGGCCATCCCCAACTGGCCTGCCCGGCCCGGGGTGCGGACCCGGCTGCGGGCATCGCGCCCGGTATTGCGGCACCGCCGCCCTGGTGGCCGTACTGGGCCGGTCGCGCACCCTGCTGCCGGCCGAACCGGAGACCCCGGCCCCGACCACCGAACGGGCACGCCTCACGCCCTACGCACTACGCGCTACGCCTACGCACTACGTCGGTGCCTGGAAGCCGCCGATCCTCCGCTCAAGCAGTTCGGCCAGCCGCAGCGGGGTGCGGTCCTCGAACATCGGACCGATGATCTGCACGCCCACCGGCAGTCCCTCGGGCGACCGGCCCGCCGGTACGGCGGTGGAAGGCAGACCGGGCATGGTGGCCAGGCCGGCCCAGACGAACTGGTCGAAATACGGGAACCCGACGCCGTCGATATCGATCCGGCGGGCCAGCAGATCGGGGTTGTGGTCGTGCGGGAACGCGGGGGTGGGCGTGATGGGACACACCACGGCGTCGAAGCCGGCGAAGAACTGCCGCCAGTCGTGGCGGTGGTGCTCACGGCGGGTGTTCGCCGCGATCCAGTCGCGGTGGCTGAACACCATGCCGCGCAGCCGCGCCGCGTCGAGACTCCGGTCATCGGCGCTCAGTCCAGCGGCGTGGGCCTGCAACCGCTCGTACGCCTCGACGGGGAAACGCGCGACGGATCCCGAGAACAGCAACTGCGTGTAGAGCTCCCCTGCTTCGGCGAGATCGGGCAGCAGCGGACTGTTCCGCTCGACGCGGGCGCCGCCGTCGGCAAGGGCGTCGGCCACCCGGCCCACGCCCGCCCGCACGGCGGACCCGGTCGGAATGAGCGGATGCTCGTCGAGGACCAGGACCCGGAAGTCGCCGATCCGCTCGTGGCGCGCGGGCGGCAGCTTCAGGTCGTACGCCACACCGGACGTGAGCGGGTCCGGTCCGGCCATGACATCGAGAAGGAGCGTGAGGTCACGGGCGCTGCGCGCCATCGGACCGACGACGGCGAGGTCCGGCGCGAACGGCAACGCGGGCGTGGCGGGCGGGGCCATGCCTCGGTCCGCCACGAGCCCGACGGTCGGCTTGTGCGCGTAGACACCGCAGAAATGTGCGGGGGTGCGCAGCGAACCGGCGAGGTCGGAGCCGATGGACAGCGCGCCGAACCCGGACGCCAGCGCCGCCGCCGATCCACCGGAGGACCCACCCGACGTACGACCGTGGTCCCACGGGTTGTTGGTGGTGCCGTAGATCTCGTTGAAGCTCTGTATGTCCTGCAGCCCCAAGGGCACATTGGTCTTGCCAAGCACCACCGCACCCGCGGCCTTCAGCCGCGACACCTGCACCGCGTCCTCGGCGGGCAGGTGGTTCCGGTGCTGCGGCATGCCCCAGGTCGTGGGCAGCCCGGCGATGTTGTAGGACTCCTTCACCGTCACCGGAATGCCGAGCAACGGCCGGTCCTCACCACGGGCACGCGCCTGGTCGGCATCGCGGGCGGCGGCCCGGGCACGGTCGAAGTCCGGCACGCAGACGGCGTTGATCGCTTTGTCGTCCCGCTCGATGCGGGTGATCGCATCGTCGGTCAGTTCCGCGGAGGTCACTTCACCGGTACGCATGGCAGCCGCGATTTCTTCGGCCGTCAGAAAATTCCACGTCATGGATACGAACGTATGCGCCTCTGGAAGAGGGCAGGAAATTCCGATTCGCGCAACGGCGACGAGATGCCGCCACCGCCCGGAGACCGCACTCGCTACGGCACTCCGGACAGCGAAGTGGGACCCCGCGTTCTGCTGCTCAGGTCAGCGGGCAGCTGAGAGGGAGGACACGTTCGGTCAGCCGGCCGGTGAGGAGGGTGTCGGTGACGGCCGCCTCGGCCAGCCAGTCCGCTGCGCTCAGCCGGTCCACGAGCTCCGGCAGCTCACCGGAGCCGATGGCACACCAGGAGGCGAGGGCCTCCAGACCGATGCCCTGCCCCTGGGGTCCGAGCTGTCCGCCGGCTTCGACCCCGGTGGCCAGGGCCAGGGCGAGCAACCGCACGTCGGCCGCGGTCTTGGCCTTACGGAGCTTCTTCTCCCCGACGACTCGCTGCGCCCATCCGCTGAGCTTGGGGCGCAACTTCCTGCCGAACGTGAACGGGCCCGGGTCGCTCTCGTCGGGTGTCAGGGACGGCACGCTGATCCGGGTGGGACTCTCCGGGCGGGAGGCGATCAGCTCGTCGACGGTCCCGGCGATACCCAGCCAGCCGCACTCCACCAGCTGCCCCACCAGGTGCTCGGGATCTCGCAGGGGCAGCCCCTTGAGATCCTGCCCGACGAGGTTGCCGACACCGGCCTGAGCGGTGCGCAGCGTCAGCATGACCACCAGCAGGCGTGCGTCCGGGCCCGGCAGGGGAGCATGGTCGGCCACGTGGGTGAGGACGGACCGCGCGTGATCCCACTGCGCGGATGCGGTCAACAACCGCGCCACAGCGGGCCCTTGTCCGTCCGGGGCCTCACCGATGCGATGCAGATGCTGGAGCCGGACGGTGGCGGCGGCCTGTTCGGCTCGCTGGGCGTCGAGGCGCAGCCCTGTGTCGGCGGTGACTTCGGCCCAGGCGGAGAAGGCCTTCGCCTTGCGGGCGTGGAGGTCGGCGAGCACCGCGAGGTCGGGTTCGGCGCGCTGCTGGTAAGCGCGGAAGAGCTCACCGAGTTCGGTGAGCTCGTCCCGCAGTGCGACGGGCCGCAGGTCGTGCGGGACGAAGCGCTGCGCGATCCTCCCTCGCCGGCCACGCTGCCGCGTCGGCCTCGCGGGCCGGGAAGCCGGCGCCTGGTGCGGGACGGCGGCCCCGGGGGCGCTGTGCGAGAAGTGCGGGCCGACGGCCGACACAGTGGAGGCGGGAGCGGCGGCAGCCCGGAAGCCGCCGGCCGGATCCGGCCTGTCGGGGGCCGGGGCGGTGGCGACGATCTTCGCGGTGGGGTGGGCGGCCGCACAGCGCGAGCAGCACTCCATGACCCGCCACCAGCGCCCTTCCCGGTCCGTGACGACGGCCAGCACGACCGCGCCCCCGCACCGCCAGAGTGCGGGACGCTCACGCGGACCGGCTGGGCGGATGTGCGTGTGGCATTCCTCGGCCCGGCAGGCGCAGTACACCGAGGGACGGGGGGCCGGACCCACGCGCAGGTGGGCCTTGAGATGCTCGACCGCCGCCGTGCGGCCGACGGCCGCGGAGGGCAACGCCTGCGCGGCACAGGCCGGACGGCTGCACGACACGCGTACGTCCGCACGGCCGCGCCCGACGGGGTCCAGCCGCACCGTCCACGTGCGCCCCGTCACCCGTTCGTTCGTCGCGTGGGCCTCCACACCCATCACACCCTCCTCGACGCCTGTCCCTATGTGCACCGCGGCACCCCACCTGATGCTTGTGTCCGCAGCGCGCGGCGCGTCACAGTCTGCTACGCCACCCGGTCCGGATTCCGACCCACAACGCAAACGACGGTCCGCCGTTCGGGTGACGGGCTCGGAGAGCATATGGCCGGTTTCTTGCCACGGCGGGGCAGCTGGCTGGTCCGCTGCAGGTGAAAGCAGGTCACAGTCTCGACAGGACCGACGCCCTCGTGTCGAACTCCATGACATCCCCCGCTACACCCAACGAACGTGCGGACGACCATGCAGCAGTCTCTGCCTGTCAACCCGGCGGTTGCTACTGCAGTCGACAAATCAGCCAACGGCGTCACGGTCTTCACCCCGACGCTCGAAGCTCGGTGCCCGGGACGCGAGCGTCGGAGCGGGTCGTTCACTCTTGCGGGGGTACGTGAACGGGGCCCCGGCCCGAAGCTCGGGGCCCGGGACACGAGGGCCGGGACGCGAGACCCGGGATTCGAGACCCCTTTTTCAACCGGCGGGGAAAAGACAGGGGTTGGGGAAACCGCCCTACCTCCCAACCCCGTCACGGCCAGCAAGTATGACTAATCGCGACAGCTTGCGGCGCGATGCCGCGACTGCTTACGGTGCGAGAACTAAACGACCCCGACGCGGTGTTACCGCACCAGGCCGGGGTCTCACCGCAAGATCGAGAACCACAGAAGGTCGATCCCTTGGCTACTCTGCACACTAGCCTCGAAGTTTCGTGACGGTCCGCCGACGGAGTCGGTGGACCGTTTTCGTGCCGTGGGCTGAGGGTGGGCAGGTTGAGGGCCCGAGTGTCGCCTCGGGGAGGCGCCGGGTTCCACTGCTCCGGTGTCGGGTTGCTGTCGTAGGGATGGGAAAGTTGCTGGTCAGCCGGGGTTCGGCAGGAGTGCGAGCCGTTCGAGGGCGTCGGTGATCACGTGAGTCCAGGCCCAGTGCCGGGCGAGGCGGAGGATCCGGCGGCGGCTGGTGATGACAGGTTGTCCGGCCGTGGTGAACAGGCGGAGTCGCAGGCGGCGGGGTTCCCAGAGGCGGGCTGTGCCGGTCAGGGCGAGCATCGGCATCCAGGCCAGCATGTCGAGAGCCAGCTGCACGATCTCCAGCCAGATCCGGTTCTGCGCGGTGCGGTGCAGGGGAAGGTTGCGCAGGCCGGTGGCGCGGGCGTTTCGGATGCGGTCCTCGGCCCTCGCCCGCAGCCGGTGACGGAGCTCGAGTTCCGCGATCGGCCTGCCCGAGGTGTTGGTGGCGAAGCACGTCAGCCGCATGCCGTCGGCATCGGTGAGCCTCAACTGTGCCCCGGGATGCGGCCGTTCCTTCCTGACGATCAGCCGCATCCTCTTTGGTCAGCCGCCCATGACATCGCCGGCGAGTTCGGCGACCCAGGCCCCGTCGCGGATCTCGCCGCCGGTCTCGACGGCCGGCGTCCAGGCCGAGGCCGGAACCTTCAGCACATGCTGGTGGACCTGCTCGGTGACCGTCATGCCGACCGAGTAGGCCAGCCACCGTCCCCGCTGGGCGAGCCAGGCGACGAAGGCGTGGGTGCCGCCGGCAGAGTCGGTGCGGATCATCATGTGAATTGGCCAGCAGGGTCGAGGGGAAACTTCATTCCCTCTTTGCCCCTGTCCGGCGTACAACCTTCCGGCGCCCCGGGCTATCTCACCTGGCATCGAGAACACGCGACAAGGTGCGATCGAAGGGGACAAGATGCGACGTATCGGAGCGGTAGCAGCGGTGTTCGTGCTCGCGGGCGCCACGCTCGGGATGGCGGCGGGTACCGCGGGCGCGGCCCCGGCGGAGGGCCCGCGCGTGGCGACGACCTGCCCGACGGGCTGGGGCAGCGGCGCCAAGGGCGGTGCTGCCAAGGGTGCCGATCACCTGGAGGACATCAGGACCGGACGGCACGAGTGCTTCGACCGCATGGTGTTCGACGTGCCCGGCGGCGGCCAGATCGACTACCAGGTCCAGTATGTGGACTGGTTCTACTCGTACCCCGAGGGTGAGTACATACCGGTCATCGGTGGGGCGGTCCTCGAAATCAGCGTCGGCGCGTGGACCTACGACCTGGACGGCGTGCCGACCTACCCGGGCGAGGAGGGCGAGCCCCTGCCCGGCGTGGACGTCAGCGGGTACAGCACCTTCCGGGACACCCGGTTCGGCGGGACCTTCGAGGGCCAGACGCGGGTCGGCCTCGGTGTGCGCGCCCGACTGCCGTTCCGCGTGTTCCAGTTGGACGACCGGGTCGTGGTCGACGTTGCCCACAGCTGGACGAGCTAGTCGGCCTGGCCGATCATGCGCGCCCTCTCAGCATCGTTTGGGAGGGCGCGCAGACGTTCGGTTCGCTCGGAGCCCAACAGGGATGCGTACAGCTCAAATATTTCCAGGGCGTAGTCCAACTTCAGCCCGACCTCTTGGCCCCCTGGCTGAGACGATGACCAGACCTCAAGATTCCCAGCCGCACACAAGGGCCCGCCGTGCAGCGTCGGTGCTGCCCTGACGTCGATCGACGAGGAGACCGCGGGAACGTCTGCCTGCCCGAACTCTCCCCGCTGTCCGCGGTCTTGGACCGCCTGCCTGATCCACGGCGGGTCCGGGGCCGCCGCTATCGGCTGGGTTCCCTGCTCGCCCTGTGCCTGCTCGCGGTGCTCGGCGGCGCCACCACGCTGGCCGGCATCGCCCGCTTCACCGCCGATGCCGCCCCTGAGGTGCGCATGAGGATCGGGCTGCGCACTCTGCCGCGCGCGACCACCCTGGGCCGTCTGCTGTAGCGGCTGGACGGCGATGCCCTGGATGACGCCGTGGGCGCCTGGCTCGCCCGGCACGCGACGGACCCGGTCGGTGACGCCGCGCAGCTGGTGGGTGTGGCCATCGACGGCAAGGCCGTACGCGGCAGCCGCGACGGCGAGAAGAAGGCCATCCACCTCCTGGCCGCAGTCCTGCACGAGGGCCAGACGGTGATCTCCCAACGGCAGATCGCCGCCAAGAGCAACGAGATCCCCGCCTTCGCCCTGCTGCTGGAAGGGCTCGACCTGCGCAGATACGTCATCACCGCCGATGCGATGCACACCCGGACCGGCCACGCCGAACACGTCATCACGCGGGGCGGGCACTACATCCTGGTCGTCAAGGGCAACCAGAAGAACCTCCGCCGACAGCTGCGGCGCCTGCCCTGGCGCGAGGTCCCGCTCCAGCACCGCACCCGCGAACAGGGCCACGGCCGACGCGAGATCCGGCGCCTCAAGGTCTGCACCGTCCAGCCCGGACTCCCTTTCCCGCACGCCGTGCAGGCCATCAAGGTCAAGCGCCGCCGAACCAACCGCACCACCGGCAAGACGACCATCACGACGATCTACGCGGTCACCAGCCTCGCTCCCGAACAAGCCGCCGCGGACCGAATCGCCGAACTCATCCGCGGACACTGGCAGGTCGAAGCCCTGCACCATGTGAGAGACGTGACCTTCGCCGAGGACGCTTCCCACGTCCGCACCGGCACCGCACCCCGCGCGATGGCCACCCTCCGCAATCTCGCCATCGGCCTCATCCGCCAGGCCGGCTGGACGAACACCGCCGCCGCCACCGACCACTACC
>NZ_NEUE01000237.1 GCF_002910905.1 Streptomyces sp. SM11
GCGACCTCGTCGCCGCCGACCTGGGCGCCGACACCCCCGACGGTTTCCTCCCGGTCACCGCGCTCGGCTTCGGCCGGGACCGCTTCACCCCGCCGCCCGCGCTCGTACGGGAGGTGGCGACCGCCGCGGGCGCCGCCGCCGGTCCCGTCCTCACCGTCTCCACCGTGACCGGCACCGCCGAACGCGCCGCCGCCCTGCTCGCCGCGCACCCGGGGGCGCTGGCCGAGGCGATGGAGGGCTTCGGGGTCGCGGAGGCCGCCGCCCGGGCCGACGTGCCCGTACTGGAACTGCGGGCCGTCTCGAACGCCGTCGGCCCCCGCGACCGGGACGCCTGGCGCATCGGCGACGCGCTGGCGGCGCTCACGGACGCGTTCGGGAAGACGGCACCCGTACTGGAAGGTTGGAACCGGCATGACCACTGAAGCGAACCCGGGCCCGATCGAGATCGCCTTCTCCCCCTGCCCCAACGACACCTTCGTCTTCGACGCCTGGGCGCACGGCCGGGTCCCCGGCGCGCCCGCGCCGGCCGTGACCTTCGCCGACATCGACATCACCAACGGGATGGCCGAGCGCGGCGAACTGGACGTCCTGAAGGTGTCGTACGCCGTTCTGCCGTGGGTCCTCGACGACTACGCGCTGCTGCCGTGCGGCGGGGCGCTGGGCCGGGGCTGCGGTCCGCTGGTCCTCACCAAGGAACTGGGCCTGGACCTGACCGGCCGCACCGTAGCCGTGCCGAGCGAGCGCTCGACGGCGTACCTGCTGTTCCGGCTCTGGGCGGCGGAGATGGTCCCGGGCGGCGTCGGCGAGGTCGTCGTGATGCCGTTCGACGAGATCATGCCCGCCGTACGGGACGGCAAGGTCGACGCCGGACTGGTCATCCACGAGGCCCGTTTCACGTACCGGAACTTCGGTCTGCACAACCTCGCCGACATGGGCCGCCACTGGGAGGACACCACGGGCCTCCCGATCCCCCTCGGCGCGATCATCGCCAAGCGCTCCCTCGGCGAGGAGACCCTGCGGCACCTGGCCGACACGATCCGCAGCTCGGTCCGGCTGGCGTGGGACGACCCGGAGATCTCCCGGCCGTACGTCCAGGAGCACGCCCAGGAAATGGATCCGGCCGTCGCGGACCAGCACATCGGCCTGTACGTGAACGAGTTCACCGCCGACCTCGGCGAGGACGGCTACGCGGCGGTCCGCGGCCTGCTCACCCGCGCGGCGGCCGAGGGGCTGGTACCGCCCCTCGGCCCGGACGCGCTGGCGTCTCCCGCTGCCGGCTGACCCCTGGGCCCCGTCCGCCGGCCGTCCGCGCGTCTACACGTCGAGCTGGTCGGCGACCGCCCTCAGCAGGCCCGCGATCTTCGCGCCGGCGGCCTTGTCGGGGTAGCGGCCCCGCTCCAGCTGCGGCGTGATGTTCTCCAGGACCGTCGTCAGGTCCTGCACGATCGACGCCAGTTCGTCCGGCTTGCGGCGCTGTGCGGCCGCGACGGACGGGGTGGGGTCGAGGACCACCACGGAAAGGGCCTGGTCGCCGCGCTGGCCCGCGACCACGCCGAATTCCACGCGCTGGCCGGGCTTGAGTGCGTCGACACCGGAAGGGAGTACCGACGAGTGGACGAAGACGTCGCCGCCGTCGTCGCGGGAGAGAAAGCCGAAGCCCTTCTCGCTGTTGAACCACTTGACCTTGCCGGTAGGCACGTCTGTCCTCGTCCTCGTACTCGTCGATGTGCGGAAGAGCCGGGATACGGCTCCGGATAGCAATACAGCGGGTCACCGTGACCCGCCCGCTCCAGGCTAATGGCCCTACGGCCGATGACAAGGCGTCGCCGGAGAGTTCCTCCGGGCTGGGAACTACCCTGGTCGCGTGAGTACTACTCCTTCAGGCGCAGGTGACCGGCTCGTTCAGGTCGGCGCGATCGTCTTCTTCGTCGGCGCACTGGCCACACTGGTCACAGTGGCCCCCTTGTTCCTGGGCACGGACCCGTTCCCTCCGGTCGCGTACGCGGTCTGCATGCTGATGGGCGTCGGGTTCCTGATCGCCGGGGCGGGCGTCGTGCGCTCGGCCTGGATCAACTCCCCGAAACGGGCCGCGAACCGCGCCTGACACCTCTCCGCGTCACGCCGCCCGGTCCGCCTCGAAGGCCGCCAGCCAGGCCGGGAAGCCCGTCAGGTCCTCCAGGACCACGTCCGCGCCCGCCGTCCGCAGCTCCGTCGCGTCGCACGGGCCCGTCGTCACCGCCACCGACAGCGCTCCGGCCGCCCGTGCCCCGCGCACATCGCCGGTGTGGTCGCCGACGTACACCTGCGCACCGTGCTCGCGCAGCGCCTCCCCCTTGGCTTCCGCCCACAGCGAGCCGATCACCGTGTCCGGCTCGATCCCGAGGTGGGCCAGGTGCAGCTTCGCGTTCGGCTCGTACTTCGCCGTGACGACGATCGCCCGGCCGCCGAGCGCCCGTACCGCGGCCACCGACTCCCGCGCCCCGGCGAGGGCCGTGCTCGGGGCTATCGCGTGGTCCGGGTAGATCTCCCGGTAGCGGTCGGCGGTGGCCGGCACCTCCTCGGCCGGGAACCAGTGCACCAGCTCCTGCTCCAGCGGCGGGCCGAGCCGGCCCACCACCAGGTCCACCTCGATCGGCACCCCCGTCTCCGCGGACAGGACCCGGAAGGCAGCGGCGATGCCGGGCCGGGAGTCGACGAGCGTCATGTCGAGGTCGAAGCCGACCGTCAGGGGGTGCCGGTGCGAGTGCTGGTCCGGGTGCCGGCGCGGGTGCTGATCGGAGTGCTGGACGGGGTGCTGGGCCGTGGACGTCATGCCCGCCATTGTGCCGACCGGTCCGGCCGAGCCCGAAGCCCCCGTCGGGCCCGAGATGCCGCCGCCTAGACTGAGGCGCGCGGTTAGCCAAGCCTTACCGCCCCTGGCCCCGCACACCCGGCTCTTCCTCACGTTCCGTGTCCGTCCCGATTGGTTCACATGTCAGCGTCAGCGCCCGTGCGGGCCGCCGCGCCACCCCGAGCGCCCCGCCTCTCCCGACGCGCGACCGCGACGGCCGCGGCCGTCGTGGCCCTGCTGCTGGCGGTCCTGCTGAGCCTCGCCGTGGGGGCGCGTTCCATCCCCCCGGGCGAGGTCCTCGACGCCCTGCTGCACGGCGGGCACTCCAACGCCGCCGAGGTGATCCGCACGATGCGGGTGCCACGCACGCTCATCGGGCTGATGGTCGGCGCGGCGCTGGCGCTCGCCGGCACGGTACTCCAGGGCATCACCCGCAATCCGATCGCCGACCCGGGCATCCTCGGCATCAGCCAGGGTGCGTCGGTGGCGGTCGTGATGGCCATCGCGTTCGCGGGGGTCCACACGCTCACCGGGTACGTGTGGTTCGCCTTCGCGGGCGCCGCCGTCGCCTCGGTCGCCGTGTACGCCATCGCCTCCAGCGGGCGCGGCGGCGCGACCCCCGTGAAGCTCGCACTCGGCGGCGCGGCGATCAACGCGCTGCTGGCGTCGGTGACGGTGGGGATCCTGACGACGAACGCCGCCGCGCTGGACGAGTTCCGCTTCTGGCAGGTCGGCTCGATCTCGGGCCGGGAAGCGGACGTCGTCCAGCAGGTGTGGCCGTTCCTGCTGATCGGGGCCGTCCTCGTGCTCTCCGTCGCCCGTGGCCTGGACGCGCTCGCGCTGGGTGAGGACGTGGCGAAGGGGCTCGGGCAGAACGTCGCGGCGGTCCGGATCGTCGGCGGCCTCGGGGCGACCGTACTGACCGGCGTCGGGGTCGCCGCCGCCGGGCCGATCGCGTTCATCGGACTCGCCGTCCCGCACATCGCCCGCGCGGTCGTCGGCAACGACCACCGCTGGGTGCTGCCCATGGCGGCGCTGATCGGGCCCGTGATGCTGCTGGTCTCGGACGTCGTCGGCCGGATCGTGTTCCCGCCGGGCGAGGTCCCTGCGGGTGTGATGACGGCCCTGATCGGGGTGCCGTTCCTGGTCGCCCTCGTACGCCGGAAGGCGGTGCCGGCATGAGCGGGACACCTGTGGCCGTGCAGACCGTGCGGGTCCGGCCCGCCGGGTACGCCGTCGTGAAGGCCGGGCCGCGCGGCCGGTTCCTGCTGCACCGGCGGGCCGCCGTCGTCGCGGCGGTCCTGGTCGTGCTGCTGGCCGCCGTCTGCGTCGCCTACCTGTGCGTCGGCGAGAGCTTCGTCTCGCCCGGCGAGGTCGTGAAGGTGATCCTCGGGCAGCCGTCGTCGGCCGAGCTGGTCGTGGGCACGCTGCGGCTGCCGCGCATGGTCGTCGGGCTGCTGGTGGGCGCCGCGTTCGGGGTCGCCG
This sequence comes from Streptomyces sp. SM11, assembly GCF_002910905.1. Taxonomy (GTDB): domain Bacteria; phylum Actinomycetota; class Actinomycetes; order Streptomycetales; family Streptomycetaceae; genus Streptomyces. Next base: position 4,316 of record NZ_NEUE01000237.1, read on the forward strand.
GGGCGCTGATCCAGACAGTGGCCCGCAACCCGCTGGCCAGCCCCGACATCATCGGCATCAGCCAGGGCGCGAGCGCGCTCACCGTCGGCGCGATGACCTTCGGCATCACCTCGTACACCGTCCTGCCCTATCTCTCCGTCGTCGGCGGCATCGCGGCGGCGGCCCTCGTGTACGTCTTCGCCTGGCGCGGCGGCCTGCACGCCACCCGCTTCGTGCTCATCGGCATCGGCTTCGCCATCGCGCTGCGGTCGGTGACCACGCTGTTCCTGACCAAGGGCGACTACCTGGTCGCCCAGCAGGCGCAGATCTGGATGACGGGTTCGCTGAACGGACGCGGCTGGTCGGAGGCCGGCCCGATCGGCTGGACGCTGCTGATCGCGCTGCCCGCCATCGTCTGGGCCGCCCGCGCGCAGCGCACCGTCACGATGGACGACGACACCGCCACCGCGCTGGGCGTGCGCCTGGGGCGCGTACGGCTCGGGCTCGTCGCGCTAGGCGTGGTCCTGGCGTCCGTGGCGACGGGCACGGCCGGGCCGGTGGACTTCGTGGCGCTGCTCGCCCCGCAGATCGCCCGCCGGATGACCCGGACCGCGCAGATCCCCCTGCTGTCCTCGGCGCTGCTGGGCGCGGTGATCGTCGTCTTCGGCGACCTGCTCGCCCGCAGGCTGTTCTCGCCCACCGAACTGCCGGTGGGCGTCCTCACGGCGTCGGTCGGCGCCCCGTACCTGATCTGGCTGATCATCCGCGGTCACCGCGGCCGCAGTGGAGGCACCGCATGAGCCCGACGACCGACGCAGCGCAGCAGACCGGCCGCCTCGCGGCCCGCGCGCTGACACTCGCGTACGAGGACCGCACCGTGGTCCACGAGCTGGACCTCACCGTGCCCGACGGGCAGGTCACCGTCATCGTCGGCCCGAACGCCTGCGGCAAGTCCACCACCCTGCGGGCCCTCGGCCGGCTGCTGAAGCCGCGCGGCGGGGCGGTCCTGCTGGACGGCACGGAGCTGGCGCGGACACCGACGAAGCAGATCGCCCGGTCCATCGGGCTGCTCCCGCAGACCCCGGTCGCCCCCGAGGCGATCACCGTCTCCGACCTGGTCGCGCGGGGCCGCCAGCCGCACCAGAGCTGGTGGCAGCAGTGGTCGGACGAGGACGAGCGGGCGGTGACCGACGCCATGTCCCGTACGGATGTGACGGCACTGGCCGACCGGTCGGTGGACGAGCTGTCGGGCGGGCAGCGCCAGCGGGTGTGGATCGCGATGGCGCTGGCCCAGGACACGGATGTGCTGCTGCTCGACGAGCCGACGACCTACCTCGACATCGCCCACCAGGTGGAGGTCCTGGACCTGGTACGCCAGTTGGCGTCCCCCGCCGAGGACGGCACCCGGGGCCGCACCGTCGTCACCGTGCTGCACGACCTCAACCAGGCCGCCCGGTACGCGGACCGTCTGGTCGCCATGAAGGAGGGCCGGATCGTCGCCGAGGGCCGGCCGGAGGACGTCGTCACCGCCGAGCTCGTCGCCCAGGTCTTCGGCCTGGAGGCGGTGGTCGTCCCGGACCCCGTGACGGGTTCGCCGCTCGTCGTCCCGGGCGCCCCCTGGTCCCCGCCCCTGGCGGATTCCCCCTCCCAGAAAGGTCTCTGACATGACTGCCCTCCTCCGCGACCGCCGCGGCCTCGTCGCCGGCTCCCTCGCCGTGGCCGCCGCGCTCACCCTCGCCGGATGCGGCTCCTCGGACCCGGCCCCGGCCGCGGACTCCTCCGGTTCCTCGGCGAAGACCCGCACCGTCGACACCGCGAACGGGAAGGTCGACGTCCCGGCGGAACCGAAGCGGGTCGTCGTCCTGGACTCCGGCGAGCTGGACTCAGCGATCACCCTCGGCGTCCGGCCGGTCGGCGCGACGCACTCGGCGTCCGAGGACGCGTTCCCCTCCTACCTCCCCGCGAGCGAGACGAAGGGCATCACGCCGGTCGGCGAGATCGCCAACGCGAACCTGGAGTCCGTGGCGGCGCTCAAGCCGGACCTGATCCTCACGAGCAAGGTCCGTGACGGGGACCGTTACGAGCAGCTCAGCAAGATCGCCCCGACCGTGATGACGGAGGCCACCGGCAGCGCCTGGAAGGAGAACTTCCAGGTGCACGCCGAGGCGCTCGGCAAGCAGGCCGAGGCCAAGGAGGTGCTCGCCACGTACGACGCCCAGGTGGCGAAGGTGACGGAGGCGCTCGGCGGCAAGGAGAAGGCCGCCGCGACGGACGTCAACTTCGTCCGCTTCGTCGAGGGCGCCGACATCCGCATCTACGGCAAGCAGAACTACATCGGCTCGATCCTCGCCGACATCGGCACCGGCCGCCCCGCGATCACGGACAAGGCGAAGGACGGGTTCTCCTACGACGTGTCGCCCGAGAAGATCGACCTCGCGGACGCGGACGTCATCTTCACGTCGACGTACGGCGACCCGGGCAAGGCCGGGACGACGAAGACGATGAACGGTGGCCTGTGGAAGGGGCTGAAGGCGGCCAAGAACGACAGGATCTTCAAGGTCGACGACCGCCTGTGGATCGCGGGCATCGGCTACACGGCCGCCGGCCAGATCCTGGAGGAGTTCGAGACCAGCATGACGAAGTAGCGCCTCTCCGGGCCCCTCGCCCGGCTCCTCACACGGACAGGCCGTATCCACCGGCCGCGCCTCCGCGCCCGGCGCCCGGGAACCCGCCATGGGCGGACGGATCAGCCGGTACGCCTCCGCGCCCGCCACACCAGGTAGAGCGCGGAGGCGACGGCGGCGACGCGGACGACCACCGGCCAGGCCTCCAGCAGGACGTCCCGCATCGCGCCCTCGCGGATCGGCTCGCCCCAGCGCCCCTCCATCCGCCCCCACACCCACACCAGGGCCCCGGCCGCCACCACGCCCGGCAGACCCAGCGCCGCCCACTTCGCCTCCGTACGGGAGAGGGTGCGCGAGCTGTACGCGATCAGCCAGCCGCCCGCCAGCGGCAGCCAGGAACCGGTGACCACGCCCGCGACGAGCAGGACGGCGGCCAGGAGCAGCAGCGGGTGCGCGAAGCCGCCGCGGGGGCCGGGGGCGGCGGCTTCCGGCTCGGCGGCCGCCGCCTTGCGGCGGCGGAGCTTCAGGAGGCGCAGGGCGTGGCGGCGCCGGGCGGTCCCGGCGGCGGCCTCGTCGGTCCCGGCGGCCTCGTCCTCCCCGTCCGGCGCCTCTTCCTCTCCCTTCTCCTCCTTCTCCTCCCCCAGGGGCTTCGGTCGCCTCCCGAGCAGCTCCGGGGCCTCGATGCCGCCGAAGAACCCGGGGATGGCGGTCCCTTCGTCGAAGGGGCCCGGCTCCAGGCGCCACCAGTCGGTCGCGCCGTCCGCGTCCCCCCGCTGGTCCTGGCCGAGCATGTGCGGGGCCGAGGGATCGGGCCAGTCACGGACCGGTACGTCGTCGTCGGGGGCGGGCCCGGGGCGGGGGACGGCGGCCGCGTCGGCGACTTCCGTACGGCTCTCCGGCGTGTCCTCGGGACCGCGCCGCGACGCGCCCCGCCCGAAACCGGCTTTCGGCTGCCCGACGGCCGTGGTCCCGTGGTCCTTGCCCGGCCCCGGAGCGGGCTCCTCCGGCTCCCTGGGGTCCTTGCGGAGGAATCCGCTCCGGGGTCGGGGCCGGGATCGCCGGGGCCGCTCACCGGCCCCTGTCCCGGTCCGGGCGGACGGCAGCGGGACCGTTCCGTCGCCCGACTCCGCCGCCGCGGCGACCAGTTCGTCCGGGCTGCCCAGCCTGCCGATGATGCGCCGAACGGCCGCCGGGGAGTCCGCGCCCGCCGTGCCGCGCTGCCGGTCGATCTCGCCCCGGAGCGTCGAAACCAGGCGCATCCGGGCGCCCGACGACAGCTGTTGCTGCTGGGCCAGGTCACCGACCCGGCTCAGATAGTCGTAGACGAGCTGGTCGCTCTCGATCCCCACGCGGTGCATCCCCTCTACCGGCCCTGCCCCGACGGTAGCGTTCCAGCGGCTACCGTGGGACGGATGGGGACGACCACACCACCGCGCACGCTCGCCGAAGCCCTGCGCGCCCGGGGCGACGAATCGCTGGCCGGGCTGCTGCGTGCCCGCCCCGACCTCCTCAACCCGGTGCCGAACGACATCACCCAGCTCGCCACCCGGGCCGGTACACGGGCGTCCGTCGTCCGCGCGCTGGAGCACCTGGACCGGTTCGCCCTGCAGACCGCCGAGGCGCTGGCGGTGGCCCCGGACCCGGCCCCGTACGACACGCTCCGGTCCCTCCTCACCGGCGACGGGCTCGACGACGGCGAGCAGCGCGACGACGCGGGCGCGGCGATCACCGCCGCGCTGCCGGGCGCTCTGGCGACGCTGCGCGAACAAGCCCTCGTCTGGGGCGAGGACGACCGGCTGCGGCTGGTGCGCACCGCCCGCGAACTGCTCGCCCCGTCCCCGCAGCACCCCTCACCCACGGGTCTGGGCCCCACGGTCGCCGAGGCGACGGCGGGCATGTCGCCGGGCCGGCTCCAGGAGATCCTCACGGCGACCGGGCTGCCCGCCACGCACGACCCGGTCTCGGCGGTGGCGGCGCTCTCGGACCTCTTCACGGACCGGGCGAGGATGGCGGAACTGCTGGACACCGCCCCGGCGGAGGCCCTGTCGGTCCTGGACCGGCTGGTGTGGGGCCCGCCGTACGGGGAGGTCACCCCGAACCCGACGCCGCCGGTGAAGTGGCTGCGCGACCGGGGCCTCCTGCTGCCGGTCTCCACCCGCACGGTGGTCCTGCCGCGCGAGGCGGCCCTCCATCTGCGGGCCGGGCGCGCGCACCGCGTACCGGAACCGGTCCCCCCGGCCGTCGCGGCGGCCGCCGAACGCGATCCACAGGCTGTGGACAGAGCGGCGGCGGGCCAGGCGTTCACCGCACTGTCGACCGTCGAGGAGCTGCTGAAGCTCTGGAACGGCGGCGGCCCCGCGATCCTGCGCGCGGGCGGGCTGAGCGTACGAGAACTGAAGCGTGCCGCGAACGCCCTGGACGTGTCGGAGCCGATCGCCGCCTTCTGGATCGAGCTGGCCTACGGTGCGGGCCTGTTGGCCACCGACGGGGAGACCGACGAACGGTACGCGCCGACGCCCGCGTCCGACGAGTGGCTCGACCTGTCCGCCGAGGACCGCTGGACGCACCTCGCCACCGCCTGGCTCGCCGCCACCCGGACCCCGGGGCTGGTCGGCGGCCAGGACGCCAAGGGCCGGGCCCTGTCCGCGCTCGGCCCGGAGCTGGACCGCTCGGCCGCCCCCGACGTACGCCGCCGGGTCCTGGCCCTCTTCGCCGAACTCCCGCCGGGCACCGCGCCGGACGCCGAGACGCTGCTGCGACGGCTGCGCTGGGAGCGCCCGTTGCGCGGCGGCGGGACCCCGCCGGCCACCGGTTCGACGGAGGGGACGGACCTCCGCTCCCGCCTCGCCCTGTGGACGCTCAACGAGGCGGAGCTGCTGGGCATCACGGGCCGGGGCGCGCTCTCCTCGCAGGCCCGCGCGCTGCTGGACGAGGGCCCGGACGCGGCGGCGGCCCGCCTCGCGCCGCTCATCCCCGAACCCCTGGACCACGTCCTGCTCCAGGCCGACCTGACGGCGGTGGCCCCGGGCCCGCTGGAGCGCCCGCTGGCGGAGACGCTGTCGGTCCTGGCCGATGTGGAGTCGAAGGGCGGAGCGACGGTGTACCGCTTCACGCCCGGTTCGGTGCGCCGCGCCCTGGACGCCGGGCAGGCGGCGGCCGACCTGCACGCGTTCCTCGCCGCACACAGCCGTACGCCGGTGCCGCAGCCGCTGAGCTATCTGATCGACGACGTGGCCCGCCGCCACGGTCACCTGCGGATCGGCTCGGCGTCCGCGTACGTACGCTGCGACGACGAGGCGGTCCTCAACGAGATCCTGGCCGACCGCCGCTCGACCGGCCTCCGCCTCCGCCGCCTCGCCCCCACGGTCCTGGCCTCCCAGTCCGACCCCGGCTCCCTCCTGGAAGCCCTGCGCGACATGGGCTGCGCGCCGGCCGCCGAATCCGCCGAGGGCGACGTCCTGATCACCCGCGCCGGCGCCCGCCGCACCCCACCCCGCACCCCTCCCGCCCCGGTCCCCGAGGGCCCGCCGGTCCCGGACGCCACGCTGCTCGGTGCGGCGGTACGGGCCATCCGCGCGGGCGACACGGCCGCCACCGTGGTCCGCAAGGAAACGTCCGAGGACGCGTCGTCGACCACCCCCGCCGGCTCGCTCCCCCGCACCACCCCCGCCGAGACCCTGGCCACGGTCCAGGCGGCCGCGATGACGGGCTCGGCCGTCTGGATCGGCTACGTCAACGCGGACGGCGCGGCCAGCCAGCGCGTGATCGCCCCGGTCCGCGTGGAGGGCGGCTTCGTCACGGCGTACGACCACACGGCCGACGAGGTCCGCACCTACCCGCTGCACCGGATCACGGGGGTGGCGGAGCTGGCGGAGGACGGGAAGGGGTAGGGGGCCGTTCACTCCCGCGGGTGCCGACCGTAAGTCCGCAGCGCATCCGCTTCAGACCTGTCTGGCCTCTCTCAACAACTCGATCAGCACATCAACATCGGTCCAAGGGTTGTGCCGATGCCCGTTCACCGCTCTCTGCCGCAATGCTTGCGCCCGCTTCCTGGCCTGGGCATATCCCGCACGCACCGCGTCATAATCCAAGTGTTTCCGGGCTGCGGAATAGCCGCAGACCCCGAGCTTCTCCAGGTCCTTCTGCGCCGAGTCCGACGTGCTGTACCTCGTGACGTCCTTGAAATGGAGTATGAGCCACAGCTCGAAACACGGATTGGTGAGCGCGATTCTCACCCCGTGCTTCCGGGCAAGGCTCAACGCCTCGTCCAGCCCCTCGTGCGGCGTGGGCGCCTCGGTATCGATCACACACCAGACCTCGTCGTATGCGGTCCGACGGTCCCGTGGTGACGTCGGAGCGCGCCTCTGGTGCTCGATCGCCGCCCTGATCAAAGACTGAGGCTCCCCGTGCTCGCCTCCGAGACAGATGGATACGGGAAGGGTCCGCAAATCCGCGCGCAGGCCCTTGAAGTACTGGTCCTCGGTGCGCTCACCTTCGCAGTAGATGAGAAATCTACGCTGCTCCGGGCGTGCGCCCTTCGTCCGCTTCAGCGACTTTCCCCGCTTCACGCCCACCCCCATGCCGAAACGCCACGGTGACATCCCGCAGCAGGTCGTCGTCCAAATGCGGCACCGCCCCGTAGCGCCCTCCCAGATACCGTGTCTCCAGATTGTCGGCCGACTGGCGCACGGAGAACTCGGTCAGCGGAAACAACCGCGTGGCCAGGGTCCGAGGATCCTTTTCCGTGAACCAGATCTGGTCCCTGAAAAGTTCGGTGCGGACGTTCCTCCCCAGCAGCGCGGCCTCATGCGTACTGAAGATCAGTTGTGCGCCCCTCGTGTTGGTCTCGGCAGACTGGAACATGCCGACCATGGCGTCCACCAGATACGGATGGAGCCGGGCGTCGAGCTCGTCCACGCACAGCACCCCGCCATCGGTCAAGGTCGTGACGACGGGACCGATGAGTCCGATCCATGTGCGCGTGCCACTCGACTCGTACGCCAGATCGAGTGGGAACACGCCGTCAGCGGTCCGATGCTCCACCCTGACCCGATGCTTGGAATCCTCCTGAACGCGCACCTTGTCTCCCAGCACCTCCCGGAGGGCTTGCGTGATCCGCTGGTGATCTTCTTGGGTACTTTCGTCCCAGTCCTGGATCTCCAGTCCGGAGACACCGAGGTCGGCAAAGCGCAACAGGTCCAACACCGGCCGCCGCCCGCCCTTGCCCTCCCCTCCCTCCAGGCAGAGCTTCACCGTGTGGTCGAGGCGCCGGGCGAAGTCATGATCGGTGGCCATCCTCAGGCCGGTCCGGAACCAGCGGAAGACCTCACCAAGCTGATCGTGCCCCTGTGCGGCGGCCACCGACAGATAGAGACTGTTCGGGCGGAGCAGTTCGGCGATCAGTTTGCGCCGACCGGTGAGCCACCTTCCGAAGGTGACCGTGTCGTCCGGCCCTCGCTCGTACAGGCGACGCCGGCGGCCTTCCGGGTAGTAGTACAGCCACTCCTCGGTAACCCTCTCGTCGTTGACCGAGAAGCCGAACTGGTGATGCACCCCGCCGACGACGAAGTCGACCGCGAAGGAACTGGGCCGGTCCGCGGCACCGTGACCAAGCGCGAAGGGGCGTCGCGGAACCCCCCCACTGGGGTCCCACCGGCGGAACGAGGTGAGGACCGCAGACCGCATCCAACCGATGGAGTCGATGACGTTCGACTTTCCGGAGGCATTGGTCCCGTACACGGCGACAACGGGAACAGCCGCCTCGTCGCCACCGGGGATCTGTGACTCGGCCCGCCCCGGATGCCTGTCGGCAGCCACGAGGGACAGCTCCTGCTCCTCAAGGAGCGAGGCATGATTCGTGACCTGGAATCGCAGCAACATGCCAGCCTCCCAGCATCAAACATTGTCGTCAGGGGGTCGCTATCGTCAAGATTCGACGATAGCGACCCCCTAACGACAATGCATAGGCCCATCACCCATCCGTGTCGATCATCTCGGCTGGTTTGACGGAAGCACCACGGATCAGAGTTCGAGCCCACCGTTCCTTCTCCGTGGAAGGGGGGGAGACGCCGGTCTGCGATGCTGCGGCCATGCCCTTCCCCGCCCGGAACCCCGAGCCCGTGTCACCGCGACCGCCCGCCGCGCCGATGCGGCCGCTGCTCACGCAGTCCTGGCTGGATCTGGCGTTTCTGCACTGGGTCGTCGATCCGGCGGACGTGGCACCCCTGTTGCCGCGCGGCACCGTGCCGGACACCTTCGACGGGGCGACCCACGTGGGGCTCGTGGCGTTCCGGATGTACCGGGTGGGCGGGCTCGGGCTGCCGGGGATTCCGTATCTCGGGACCTTCCCCGAGACCAACGTCCGGCTGTACTCGGTGGACGAACACGGTCGGCGCGGGGTCGTCTTCCGCTCGCTCGACGCCTCGCGACTGATCCCCGTCGTCGTGGCGCGGGCCGCGTTCCGGTTGCCGTACGTGTGGTCCCGGATGAGCGTCGAACGGGCCGGCGACACGCTCACGTACACGAGCAGCCGCCGCCGGCCCGGTCCGCGCGGTGCGCGGAGCAGGATCGTGCTGCGGGCGGGGGAGGCGATCGGTGAACCCACGCCCCTGGAGCACTTCCTGACCGCCCGCTGGGCCCTGCACAGCTCGTTCTTCGGGCGGACCGTCCATCTGCCCAACGTCCATCCCCGGTGGCCTCTGCACCGGGCGGAGCTGGTCGAGTGCGACGAGGACCTGGTGGCCTCCGGCGGGCTGCCCACGCCGGCCGGCGATCCGGTGAGCGTGCTGTACTCCCCCGGCGTCCCCGTGCGCTTCGGGCCGCAGCGGCGCGGGACCTGAGGCCGGAGCGCCCCCGAGCCCCGGGCCCCGGGCCCCGGCGCGATCGTCAGGCGGGGTCCATGTCCGAGAACCGCTCGAACGTGTCCGTCCCCGTGGCGCCCTTCTTCCACGTGACGGTCAGCGTGTCGCCGTTCTGACGCAGGTCGCCGACCCGGTCCTTGCTCTTGACCCGGACGCCGTCCTCCTCGCACAGCAGAGCCATCTCCAGGAAGTCGCCGCTCTCGTCCTCCCGCCAGCGGCCCTTGCACTCCATCCCGTCGCGGATGCTGAGGATCGCGTTGATCCTCGTGGGCTCGTCGGTGTACGCGTCGCCGAGCCCGAGCATCGTGGAGTCCGGCTTCTTCCACACCGCCTGGAGCCCGGTACCGGTGGGCTGGGGCACGAGCGGGTTGTCCGAGCGTGCGGACGGCGAGGCGGACGGCACCTCGGCGGGGTCCGTCGTCGGGTCCGTCACCGGCGAGCTCTCCCCGGTGCTCCCGTCGGCCCCGGACGCGCTCGGGGTCCCCACGGACGCCGGCGACCTGGCGTCGTCGCTGCCGCTGTCGCTCCCCCGGTCCACGGCGAACCAGACCCCGCCGCCAATGACCGCCACGGCCAGCACGGCGGCGACCGCGATGAGCGCCGTCCTCTTCCGCGGCGCGGGCGTACCCGGCTGCGGAGGCGGAAAGCCCCCGGGACTCCCGTACGGGCCGTACGGCGCTTGGCCGTTCCCGTACGAGCCGTGTTGCGCCCGGCCACTCCCGTACGCGTCGTGGGGGGCCTGGCCGCTCGCGTACGGCGTGGGCTGCGCGCCGTAGCCGTACCCCTGCGGGGGCTCGTCCTGGACCGGCTGCGCATACGGATTCCCGGCGACCGGCTGCCGCTGTCCGGTTCCGGGGACCGGCTGCTGCGGGCCGTACCCCGGCTGCGGAGGCAGCGGTGGCGGCGGCGGTGCGCCGAAGGGCTGCGGCGGCTGAGCCCCCGATGGCGTCGGCGGCTGCTCGTCGAACGGCTGAGACACGCGTGCCCTCCCCCGTACCGGCGCCCTGCCGGCACACCACCTCTTTGTATCAGCCACCGGTTCGCTGGCTCCGCGCGCTTCTTCCTGTCCGGCTGTGGACTCAGCGGCTCCGCCACCCCTGTTCCAGTATCTGCTGGACCCGTCGGAGGTCCCCCCGTTCGGTGCGCGTGACCACGGCGGCGATCAAGGGGCGCAGGAGGCGATCGCTCCCGGTCAGGGTCACGCGCTTGACGATCTCCACCCGGCACGCGTCCTCGCCGGTCGCGGTCACCGAGCGGCTGCCCTCGGCGGTCGCGCCCTCGACGACCCGCCACGCGAAGGAGTGCCCCTCACGCACGTCCGAGACCTCGACCACGCTTTCCACGGTCCTGCTTAGCACACGGAGCGTCTCCTCCACCCGGGCTCCGTCCCGCACCGGGCCCGGCGGGCTCTGGGCCATCCGCTCCAGGCCGGACCGCCACTCCAGATCATTGCCGTAGACGCGGAGGAAATCCCACACGAACCCCGCGGGAGCCTGCACAACGGCCGAGGAGCGCACAGCGATGGGCTTCATCAGAACACCTTCCTGATTTGATTAACCAGTTGACCATATACCGGATAACTAGTGCGTTACCATCACCGCATGGCCGACAGCTCCGAGATCCGTCCCGACTTCGCCGACGTCGCCGTCGCCCACTGGGAGCGCGAGCGACCAGACCTCGACTTCACCGCGATGGCCACGCTGGCGCGCTTCGCCCGCCTCCACATCGCCGGCAGCCGTCGCGTGGACGCGGTCTTCGCCGACCATGGCCTGGACCGCGGGGAGTTCGACGTTCTGGCCGGCCTTCGCCGCACGGGTGCGCCGCACGAGATGCCGCCCTCACAACTCGCGGAGATCCTCCTCATCACCCGCGCGGGGATGACCAAGCGCGTCGATCGCCTGGAGGCACGCGGGCTCGTCACCAGGCGCGCCGATCCGGAGGATCGCCGCAGCCTCCGGATCGGCCTCACGCCCGAGGGGACGGCGCTCGTCGACGCGGCCGTCACCGAGCACGCCGCGAACGAGAACCGCCTTCTCTCGCTGCTCACCGAGGACGAGGCACGCGCATTCGACGCGATCCTGCGGAAGCTGCTGGCCGCCGTCGATGAGCACCCGCCGGAGCCGACGCGACCGGGGACCGTCCGGGCGTCGCAGCCCGACACGTGATCAGGTCGCCCACGGACGGAAGGCGTCCCCGCTGACCGGCCGCAGTCCGTGGGCGGACCCCTCCGCACACGCCCACCCCACCTCCCGATGCGGCACACTGGACGTTTGGCCGCATCCGTGGCCGCACCCCGCAGAAAGGGCCGAAGCGCGTGACCGGACCCCTCATCGTCCAGAGCGACAAGACGCTGCTCCTCGAAGTCGACCACGACCAGGCGGACGCCTGCCGTCGTGCCATCGCGCCGTTCGCGGAGCTGGAGCGTGCGCCCGAGCACATCCACACGTACCGGGTCACCCCGCTCGGGCTGTGGAACGCCCGCGCCGCCGGGCACGACGCCGAGCAGGTCGTCGACGCCCTGGTCGAGTACTCCCGCTACCCCGTGCCGCACGCGCTCCTGGTCGACATCGCCGAGACGATGGCTCGGTACGGGCGGCTCAGCCTGTCCAAGCACCCCGTGCACGGGCTCGTGCTCACCAGCACCGACCGGCCCGTACTGGAGGAGATCCTCCGGTCGAAGAAGGTGCAGCCGCTGGTCGGGGCCCGGATCGACCCGGACACCGTGGCCGTGCACCCCTCCGAGCGGGGGCAGGTCAAGCAGACCCTGCTCAAGCTGGGGTGGCCGGCTGAAGACCTCGCGGGGTACGTCGACGGTGAGGCCCATCCGATCGAGCTGGCCGAGGACGGCTGGGCGCTGCGGCCGTACCAGAAGCAGGCCGTCGAAGGGTTCTGGCACGGCGGGTCCGGCGTCGTCGTGCTGCCCTGCGGGGCCGGGAAGACCCTCGTGGGCGCCGGTGCCATGGCCGAGGCCAAGGCCACCACCCTGATCCTCGTCACCAACACCGTCTCCGCCCGGCAGTGGAAGCACGAGCTGGTGAAGCGGACCTCGCTGACCGAGGACGAGATCGGCGAGTACAGCGGGACGAAGAAGGAGATCCGACCGGTCACCATCGCCACCTACCAGGTGCTGACCACCCGCCGTAAGGGCGTCTACCAGCACCTGGAGCTGTTCGACTCCCGCGACTGGGGCCTGGTCGTCTACGACGAGGTCCACCTGCTGCCCGCGCCCGTCTTCAAGTTCACCGCCGACCTCCAGGCCCGGCGGCGGCTGGGTCTCACGGCGACACTGGTGCGGGAGGACGGGCGGGAGTCCGACGTGTTCTCGCTCATCGGGCCCAAGCGGTTCGACGCCCCGTGGAAGGAGATCGAGGCGCAGGGCTACATCGCGCCCGCCGACTGCGTGGAGGTACGGGTCAACCTCACCGACTCCGAGCGGCTCGCGTACGCGACCGCCGAGACGGAGGAGAAGTACCGGTTCTGCGCCACCACCGCGACCAAGCGGAAGGTGACCGAGGCGCTGGTGCGCAAGCACCAGGGCGAGCAGACCCTCGTCATCGGCCAGTACATCGACCAGCTCGACGAGCTCGGCGAGCATCTGGACGCCCCCGTGATCAAGGGTGAGACCAGCAACGCCCAGCGCGAGAAGCTCTTCGAGGCGTTCCGCCAGGGCGAGATCAGCGTCCTGGTCGTCTCCAAGGTCGCCAACTTCTCCATCGACCTGCCCGAGGCGACCGTCGCCATCCAGGTCTCCGGGACCTTCGGGTCGCGTCAGGAGGAGGCCCAGCGGCTGGGGCGCGTCCTGCGGCCGAAGGCCGACGGGCACGAGGCCCGGTTCTACTCGGTCGTCGCCCGCGACACCATCGACCAGGACTTCGCGGCGCACCGCCAGCGGTTCCTGGCCGAGCAGGGGTACGCGTACCGCATCGTCGACGCTGACGAGCTGCTCGCCGGGAACTGAGGGAGGGGCGTGGGCACGGCAAGGGCCTCAGCGGGCCCGCCGCACTCCCGCCTCCTCCGCGTACTCCCCGAGGACGACGACTCCGAAGGCGGTCGTCACGAACACCTTCACGGCTCGTACGGCGTCTCCGACGCGGTGGGTGCGGTGGTGACCGGTGACCGCGGTCGCGCCGTGCGCGGGGCCGGTCCTGCGTGGGTTCAGGGTCGCTGTGCTCATGTATCCATGGTGCTCCCGTCACCCGTTCGGGCGCGTCGGTCCGCAGACGGAACCCGGTGGGCGGGCGGGTAGCCCCGCGGTGCCATGCCGGGGCCCGGCGTCCCCTACGGGTACCCCCGGTGCCGCGCCGTCCGGCGGAGCCCGTATTCCGTTTCGACCGTGCCACCCGTAGTGGCTACAATCGCCGGTCTGCCCGCCTCCCGCACCGTGGTACCGGCCTTTCGCCGCCGGCAGCCGGGGGAGCGCCGCCGACCGGACGGAAACCGGTCGGCACCTACGCGAACCAACCTTCCGAGCGGACCGCCCCGCCCCGGCTCCAGCCGGCATCGGCGTGCGGTCCGCCGTCCTGCGTTGAAGAGCCGGAGGCAACACCGTGCCCGCGCACGTAGCAGAAAGCGATTCCACCACCGACCCCCTGGCGCGCGAACGTGCCCATCTCACCGCGTCCCGCGCCGCCCTCCGCGGCATGCGCGAGGACGTCCAGGCCCTCGACATCCGTGATGTCACCGCGAACTGGGTCAACGCCGCCGTGCTCCAGTCCCAGATCGACGACCGCATCAAGGCGCTCGCCGACCTCTCCCACACCCCGCTGTTCTTCGGCCGCCTCGACTATCTGCACGCCGTCGGCGGCGAGCAGGCCGAGGGCGCGGAGGGCGAGCGGTTCTACATCGGGCGCCGGCACGTCCACGACGCCGCCGGGGACCCCATGGTCATCGACTGGCGTGCGCCGGTCTCCCAGCCGTACTACCAGGCGTCCCGGAAGAACCCCCAGGACGTCGGGCTCCGCCGCCGCTTCGGCTACACGAGCGGCGAGCTGACCGCGTACGAGGACGAGCACCTCACCGATCCGGGCGCGGACGACCCCGGGGCCGGGCACACCAGCCGGCTCCTCCAGGCGGAGATCGAGCGGCCGCGCGTCGGCCCGATGCGCGACATCGTCGCCACCATCCAGCCCGAACAGGACGAGATCGTACGGAGCGGCCTCGGCGGGACCGTCTGCGTGCAGGGCGGGCCCGGCACCGGAAAGACCGCCGTCGGCCTGCACCGGGTGGCGTTCCTCCTGTACGCGCACCGCGAGCGGCTCGCCCGCACCGGCACCCTCGTCATCGGGCCGAACCGTTCCTTCCTGCACTACATCGAGCAGGTCCTCCCCGCCCTCGGCGAGCTGGAGGTGAAGCAGGCCACCGTCGACGACCTGGTGCGCACCGGCGTCGAGGTCCGGGGCGAGGACGAGGCGGCCACCGCCGTCGTCAAGGGCGACGCCCGCATGGCGGAGGTGCTGCGGCGGGCCATCCGCTCCCATGTGACCGCTCCCGCCGAGCCCGTCGTCGTGGTGCGCGGGTCCCGGCGCTGGCGGGTGCCCACGTACGAGATCCAGGAGATGGTCGACGAGCTGCTGGCCCGGGACATGCGGTACGGGGCCGCGCACGAGGCGCTGCCGCAGCGGATCGCGCACGCCGTCCTCGTACGGATGGAGGAGGCCGGGGAGGCGCCCGACGACCGGGTGCAGAACTCCGTGGCCCGCAACCCCGCGGTGAAGGCGGCCGTGAAGGCGGTCTGGCCCGCCGTCGATCCGGCGAAGCTGGTGCTGCGGCTGCTCTCCGACGCGGAGTTCCTGGCCGCGCACGCGGCGGGTCTGCTGAGCGAGGACGAGCAGAAGCGGCTCCTGTGGGCGAAGCCCGCCCGCAGTGTGAAGTCCGCGAAGTGGTCGGCGGCGGACGCCGTGCTGATCGACGAGGCGGGTGACCTGGTCGCCCGTACGCACTCGCTCGGCCATGTCGTGCTCGACGAGGCACAGGATCTGTCCCCCATGCAGTACCGGGCGGTGGGGCGGCGGTGCTCGACCGGTTCGGCCACCGTCCTCGGCGATCTCGCGCAGGGCACGACGCCGTGGTCCACGGAGAGCTGGAGCGAGGCTCTGTTCCATCTGGGCAAGGCGGACGCGGTGGTGGAGGAGCTGACCGCCGGCTTCCGCGTGCCGCGCGAGGTCATCGCGTACGCCTCCCGGCTGCTGCCCGTGATCTCGCCGGGGCTCGCGGAGGTGGAGTCGGTACGGGAGTCGCCCGGTTCACTGGTCGTACGGGAGGTTCCTGGAGCGGAAGCGCTGGACTCCGCCGTCGTCTCCGCCTGCGAGGAGTCGTTGCGCCACGAGGGGTCGACCGGGCTGATCGCCGCCGACGCCCGGATCCCGGCGCTGGGCGCGGCCCTGACGGCGGCGGGCCACGCGTATCTCTCCCCCGGTGAGGAGACGACCGCCGCGTCCCGGCTGACGCTGGTGCCCGCGTCGCTCGCCAAGGGCCTGGAGTACGACTACGTGGTGCTCGACGAACCGGCGGCCGTGGTCGACGGCGAACCGGACGAGCGGACCGGGCTGCGGCGCCTGTACGTGGCGCTGACCCGTGCGGTGTCGGGGCTGACCGTGCTGCACGCGGGCCCGTTGCCGGAGGCCCTGAGGCGGTAGGGCGTGCGGAGGGGCGGGAACCGGGGGTTCCCGCCCCGTCTCCCGGCTCCCGGGGTCCGTCAGCCGTCAGCCGTCCAGCGCCTCGCGCCACTCCCGTACGGCTGCCGCGTCCACCGGGGCCGACCAGCCCCCGGGCCGGGCCGCACCGCCGATGTGGACCGCGTCGATCCCGCCCGCTCTCAGCCGGGGCAGGTGGTGCAGGTGGAGGCCACCGCCGACCAGGACCTGTGCCTCGTATCCCGGCTCGCCGGTGCGCGCCGCCTCGGCCAGCAGGGTCGGGATGCCGGCGTCCACCCCGGCCGGCGAACCCGCCGTGAGGAACGTGTCGAGGCCGGGCAGGTCCGCGAGCTGCTTGCGCAGGGCGTCGCGGTCGGCGGCCCGGTCGATCGCCCGGTGGAACGTCCAGCGGCAGCCGTCCAGCTCGGCGACGATCCGCTCGACGGCGACGAGGTCGGCGTGGCCCGCCCCGTCGAGGAAACCGAGCACGAACTCGTCGGCTCCCGCCTCCCGCATCTCGCGGGCCTTGCCGACCAGTACATCGATGTCACCTGCGGCGAAGCCGTCCGCCACCCTGAGCATCACGCGCAGCGGGATGTCCACGGCGGACCTGATCGCCGAAAAGGTCTCCCGCGACGGGGTCAGACCGTCGGCGGCCATGTCGGTGACCAGTTCGAGGCGGTCTGCACCACCGGCCTGGGCAGCGATCGCGTCCTCCGCGTCAAGAGCGATCACCTCCAGGACTGCACGGTTGCTCATGGGTCCCCATTCCTCCGATACACAGCTATAGGTCTAGTCCAATGGCCAGCCTACGGGGCAGCCGGAGGACGGCGCAGCCCTCTATCTGAACGCACGGCCGCGAGGACGCGCGACCCGGCCCCGCAGACGAGTGACGCACCCCCTGCGGCCACCCCTTGCACTTCATAGGGGTGGGGGGTATACATGAAGAAGAAAGAGATACCCCCTAGGGGTATCTGGACGGCTTCAGGGAGGACCCCGTGTCCGCGCACTCCGCCACCACCGCCACCACCGCTGCCGGCTCCGCCGCGGTCGAGCTCGCGATCGGCGGGATGACCTGCGCCTCGTGCGCGGCCCGTATCGAGAAGAAGCTCAACCGGATGGACGGCGTCGAGGCCACCGTGAACTACGCCACCGAGAAGGCGAAGGTCACCTACCTGGGCGCCGACGTCTCCGTCGACGACCTGATCGCGACCGTCGAGGCCACCGGCTACACCGCCCGGCCGCCCGCTCCACCCGCCTCCCCCGGCACCAACGGTACGGACACGGCGGGCGCGGCGGCGGAGAGCGCCGACGACGACGGGCTCACCACCCTGCGCCAGCGACTGATCACCGCCGTCCTCCTCGCCGTCCCGGTGATCGCGATGGCGATGGTCCCGGCGCTCCAGTTCGACTACTGGCAGTGGCTCTCCCTGACCCTGACCGCACCGGTCGTCACCTACGCCGCCTGGCCGTTCCACCGTGCTGCCTGGACCAACGCGAAGCACGGCGCGGCGACCATGGACACGCTGATCTCCGTCGGCACGTCGGCCGCTTTCCTGTGGTCGCTGTGGGCGCTGTTCTTCGGGACCGCGGGCATGGTCGGGATGACGCACCCCTTCGAGCTGACCATCGCCCGCAGCGACGGCGCCGCGAACATCTACCTGGAGGCCGCGGCCGGGGTGACGGCGTTCATCCTCGCCGGGCGCTACTTCGAGGCCCGCTCGAAGCGGAAGGCCGGTGCGGCGCTGAAGGCGCTGCTGGAGCTGGGAGCGAAGGAGGTCACCGTCCTGCGCGACGGCGTCGAGACGACGATCCCGACCGCCGCGCTGCAGGTCGGGGACCGTTTCCTGGTCCGTCCCGGAGAGAAGATCGCCACGGACGGGACCGTGGTCGAGGGCGCCTCCGCCGTGGACGCCTCGATGCTCACCGGCGAGTCCGTCCCCGTCGAGGTCGGCGTCGGCGACACCGTCACCGGAGCCACCCTCAACGCCGGCGGCCGCCTCGTCGTCGAAGCCACCCGCGTCGGCACCGACACCCAACTCGCCCGCATGGCCCGCCTCGTCGAAGACGCCCAGAACGGAAAGGCCTCCGCACAACGCCTCGCCGACCGCATCAGCGCCGTCTTCGTCCCCATCGTCATCGCCCTCGCCCTCGCCACCCTCGGCTTCTGGCTCGGCAACGACGCCGGACTCACCGCAGCCTTCACCGCGGCCGTCGCCGTCCTCATCATCGCCTGCCCCTGCGCCCTCGGCCTCGCCACCCCCACCGCCCTCATGGTCGGCACCGGACGCGGCGCACAGCTCGGCATCCTCATCAAGGGCCCCGAAGTCCTCGAAACCACCCGCCGCGCCGACACCATCGTCCTCGACAAGACCGGCACCGTCACCACCGGCCGCATGACCCTCCAGACCACCCACACCACCCCCACCACCACCCCCACCGAAGTCCTCCGCCTCGCCGGAGCACTGGAGAACGCCTCCGAACACCCCATCGCCCAAGCCGTCGCCGCCGCCGCGACCGACATCACCGGCCCCCTCCCCACCCCCGAGGACTTCCAGAACATCCCCGGACTCGGCGTCCAGGGCACCGTCGAAGGCCACGCCGTCCTCGTCGGACGGGAACAACTCCTCGCCGACGCGGCGATCCCCCTCCC
>NZ_NEUE01000238.1 GCF_002910905.1 Streptomyces sp. SM11
CGGCCCAGGTCTTCACCCAGTCCCCGGGCTCGGCGGCCAGCCGGGCGGCCAGGGCGTCCGCGGCGGGCGCGGCGAGGGAGAACAACTCCTCCAGCACATGGGACGCGGCCTCGGCCAGCCGGGGCTCGGGGTCGGAGAGCTGATCGCCGACGAGCGCCACCAACTCCTCGTACGGGCCGCGCCAGGCCCGTATCAGCCCGCCGCTCATCCGCACCGCGTCGATGCGCTGCCGGCGGTCGGGGCTGCGCAACTGGTCGGCGAGCAGCGCCGTGCGGTCACCCACCCGGTCGTCGAGGCCGACGTGCAGGGTGCGCAGCAGATCCGCGGCCCAGGGGGTGCCGCGCCCGGCGTTCTCCTGGGCGGACAGCGACCGCAGCTGCCCCACGAGCGTCGGCGTCGCGACCTGCTCGCCCCGGGAGGTCTCCGCCGCGGCCACCGGCTCCGCGTCCATCTGCTCCGCGTCCATCTGCTCGGAGTCCGCCTGCTCGGAGTCCGCCTGTTCGGATTCCACCGGCTCCGCGTCCGGGTCCGGCTCGTCCCCCTCCGGGGCGGCGTCCCCCTCCGGCGCCGAACGCATCTCGCGCAGCAGTCCCGAGACCACCGGCACCACATCGCCGGGCAGCCCGTCGGGCGCACAGCGCGCCAACTGGGCCAGGGCCGCGAGCCGCAGCCCCGGGGAGTGCGCCAGGGACGCCAGCCGGCCCAGCCACTCCGCGACCCGCCCGGTCAGCGGCCGATGCCGCAGCGCGACCCGCCCGGCCGCCTCCACGAGCGCGAGCCGCACCTCCTCGTCGGGCTCCACCGGCAGCCGCTCCCGCAGCAGCGCGAGCACCCGCACGGGGTGCCGGTGCAGCGTGGCGAGCGCCAGCGGGGCCGCGAGCCGCACCCCGGGGTCCTCGTCGGCGATCAGCTCGACGAACACCCCCGCGCCCGCGGTGACCGCCGCAGCCGCCATCGCGTAGTTCGCGGCGCCCTCGATCTCGTCCTCGTCGATCTCCGCCTCGTCGTCCTCGTCGAGGTCGAAGCCGCCGATGCTGGTGAGCAGTTCGACCACGCTGCCCCGGTCCTGCACCCCCGGATCCACGACCAGCTCGAACAGGAACGGGATGCACGCGAGCGTGCACGCGTACACATCGCCCTGGTGGTGCACCGCGCCGTACATGCCGTCGAGCGCCGTCTCCCGCTCCGCCGGATCGTCGGAGGCGAGCCCCCGCAGGAGCTCCGGCACATCGTCGGCAGGCCCATAGGCATGCTCCATCGAAGCCCAGTCGACCTCGTCGATCCCCGAGAACACGCCATCCCCTCCCCACGACCACGACAGCGCCCGGACCGGCACGCCCGTGGCGCGCGCTGTCCGTCACACCCCTCCCGGCGCGCCCCGCAGAAAGCGCCTGCGCAGAGTGTGCACCACGGCTCCGTCAATCCACCCGCCACTTGTGGCCTTTCCTCGGGCCGTAACGAGGTCATGACCCGGTCAAGACGATTCGGCAGTGAGATACCTGTGAACGGCGGGCGCCCGCCCTCCGGCCGAAGCGTCGCGCCGGGCCGGCCGAGGCGTCGCACCGGCCGGCCCGGCGTGTCACACGGTCCGGCCCGGCGCGTCACACCGGCAGCGGACGCGCCCGCTCCGGATCGTTCAGCGGGGCGAGCAGATCGCCGTGCAGGTCCAGCCGGGCGGCCATGTCCCCGGCGCGGAACACCAGGTCCCCGGCCTCCTGGCACCCCGCGATCTCGTCCCAGGTGACCGGAGCCGACACGGTGGGCTCGGGCCTGGCGCGCAGGGTGTAGGGCGTGGCGGTCGTCTTCGCCGCGGCGTTCTGGCTGAAGTCGACGAAGACCTTGCCCGGCCGCAGGGCGCGCCTCATCCGGTGCAGCGCCAGCCCCGGCAGGGCCGCCTCCGCCTCCACCGCGAGCCGCTTCGCGTACGCGGACACCTCGCCGGAGGGAGCGGCCTCCAGCGGGACCAGCAGATGCAGCCCCTTGGACCCGGACGTCTTCCCGTACGCGAACAGCCCGTCGGCCGCCAGCCGCTCCCGCAGCCAGAGCGCCACCGCGCAGCACTCCACGACGGTCGCGGGGGAGCCGGGGTCCAGGTCGAAGACCATCCGGTCGGCGACCTCCGGCGTGTCCGTGCGCCACTGCGGGGTGTGGAACTCCACCACCAGGTTGGCGGCCCACATCAGCGAGGCCAGATCCCGCACGACCACCTGCCGGGCTGCCCGGTCCTCGCTCCGGGGGACGGCGGCGGTGGCCACCCAGGCGGGCGTACCGGGCGGCGGATTCTTGGTGAAGAAGAGCTGGCCGCCCGGCCCGTCCGGGTACCGCAGGAAGGACACGGGACGGTCGCGCAGATGGGGCAGGATCACGCCGCCCGCGGTGGCCGCGTAGTAGTGGAGCACCTCGCCCTTGGTCGTGCCGGTGGCCGGATACAGGACCTTGTCGAGATTGCTGAGCGAGACCCGTCGCCCCTCCACCTCGGTGATCGGCGTCATACGATAAGAATCACACGAAACCATGAGAAAGCTCCCCTAGCAGCCAAAGCGTCTTTAGCGGGCATGGGGTGCTTGGGAAGCCGAAGAGTGTTCGACGGTCGACAAGGGGTGAACGGTGAGGTCCATATGGAACGGCGCGATCTCCTTCGGGCTGGTCAGCATTCCGATCAAGCTGGTCAACGCCACCGAGAACCACTCGATCCACTTCCGGCAGATCCACCTCGCCGACGGCGGCCGGATCCGGTACCGCAAGGTCTGTGAACTGGACGAGGAGGAGATCGAGGCCGGCGAGATCGGCAAGGCCTACGAGGACGCCGACGGCACGATGATCCCGATCACCGACGAGGATCTCGCCCGGCTCCCGCTGCCCACGGCGAAGACGATCGAGATCGTCGCCTTCGTGCCCGCGGACCAGATCGACCCGCTCCAGATGGATGCGGCGTACTACCTCTCCGCCAACGGCGTCCCGGCCGCCAAGCCGTACACCCTGCTCCGCGAGGCCCTCAAGCGCAGCAACAAGGTCGCCGTCGCCAAGTACGCCCTGCGCGGCCGTGAACGGCTCGGCATGCTCCGCGTCGTCGACGACGTGATCGCCATGCACGGCCTTCTGTGGCCGGACGAGATCCGCGCCCCCGAGGGCGTGGCCCCGGACGCCGACGTCACGGTCCGCGACGCCGAACTCGACCTGGCGGACGCCCTGATGGACACGCTCGGCGAGGTCGACATGGACAGCCTCCACGACGACTACCGGGAGGCGGTGGAGGAACTCATCGCGGCGAAGGCCTCCGGCGAGAGCGTGCTGCCCGCGCAGACCGAGGAGGCCGGCGGCGGCAAGGTCATCGACCTGATCGCGGCCCTGGAGAACAGCGTGCAGGCGGCCAGGAAGTCCCGGGGAGAGCAGGGGACCGGGACGGAGGACGAGGGCGAGGACGGCATGGCCGATGTCCGCCCCATCAAGAAGACGTCCGGAAGGGCCGCCGGGAAGAAGTCGGGGAAGTCGTCCGGGCAGACCACGAAGAAGGCCACGCGCCGCACGCCGACCGGCAAGACGGTCACCCGCTCCGGAAGCTCCACGACGAAGAAGTCCGCCCCCAAGTCCACCGGCGCGAAGAAGTCCTCGTCGACGGCGAAGAAGTCCACCGGAAGCGGCGGAAGCGGCGGAAGCCGGACGACCGCGACGAAGACCGAGGCGAGGAGGACCGCGGTGAAGAAGCAGACGTCGTCGAGCGGCGGCACCTCGGAGAAGAAGGCGGCATCCTCCCGCAAACGCGCCTCGGCCTGACAGCTACCCCGGCCCGGGCGGTCGGCCGGCGCCCGGCCCACGGCGTACGGCAGTCGGCCACCCGAGTCCGTCCTGCCGCTGGCGCGGCCCCCGCTCCCCGTTGTCCTACGCCCCCCGTACGCTACGGCCCATGAGCGCAGAGGCCCCCTCGGGACGGGTGATCGACGGCCGCTTCACGCTGGTGGAGCGGCTCGGCAGCGGTGGCATGGGCATGGTCTGGCGGGCCCACGACGAGGCGCTCCACCGCGACGTCGCGCTCAAGGAAGTACGGCCCCCGGACCCGGCGCTCGCGGAGTACGACCCCGAAGGGGCCCGTACGTTGCGCGCCCGGGTGCTGCGCGAAGCCCGCGCCCTGGCCCGGGTCGACCACCCCAACGTGGTCACCGTCCACCACATCGTCGACCCCGGTGAGGAGGGCTACCCGTGGATCGTGATGGAGCTGGTGGCCGGCTCCTCCCTGCACGAACGGCTCGCCGCCGGGCCCATGGAGCCCGCCGAGGCCGCCGAACTGGGGCGCGGCGTCCTCTCCGCCCTCCGCGCCGCCCACGCCTCCGGCATCCAGCACCGCGACGTCAAGCCCGCCAACGTGCTCCTGCGCACCGACGGCCGCCCCGTCCTCACCGACTTCGGCATCGCCGCGATCCGGGAGTCGACGAGCCTCACCGCCACCGGCGCCCTCATCGGCTCGCCCGACTACATAGCCCCCGAGCGCATCCGGGGCACCGAGGGCGATCCGTCGTCCGACCTCTGGTCGCTCGGCATGATGCTGTACGTCGCCGTCGAGGGCCGCCATCCGCTGCGCCGGGCCACCACCCTGGCCACGCTGGCCGCCGTGCTCGACGAGGAGATCCCGCCGCCGGTGAGGGCCCGGGCCCTCACCCCGGTGCTGAACGCGCTCCTCACCCGGGACATCCCCGCCCGCCCGGACGCCGAGACCCTCGACCGCCTGCTGGCCGAGGCCGCGCGCACCGGCGGGAGCACGGCCCCGACACCCACGGAGCCCGTACGGGAACGGCCGGCGTCCGCGCACCCCGGGTCCGTGCACGCCGCCCCCACGCAGGCGGCCGCCGTGTCTCCGCCCGGACCGGGGCCCACGCCGGAGCCCACGCCCGACCGGAGGCCACCGACGTCCGCCGGTCCCGGCGCGCCGGAGGACCGGGTCCCGACGGGCTACGGCCACGGCTCCCCGCAGGCCGTCACCGGCGGCCCCGCCCCCGCCCCCGCGGAGCGCCAACAGCGCACGCTGCGCCGCGTCCGGATGATCGGCGCGGCCTCGTCCGTCGTCGCGGCCGTGGTGATCACGGGCGTCATCCTCTGGATGGTCGACCCGTTCTCCTCCCAAGGCTCCGGGAGCGACGACCGCCCCCGGGACAGGGCGAGCGCGCCCCAGGCCCCCGCCCCGACGCGGAGCCCGGTCGCCGACGAGTCGGACGGGCCCGACGGGCCCGACGGGCCCGACGGGCCCGACGGGCCCGGCGCATCCGACGAGAAGGACGTACCGGAGGCCGAGAACCTGCTGACCCCGGACGGGGCGCGGGCGGCGATCAAGGCGCTGGAGCCGCTCATGGGCGGGACGAAGGTCACCGACTTCAACCTCTTCGACGAGCACGCCTCGGCCGAGGCGCCGCTGAAGTCCAACGCCGCGCTGTACGACCGCTTCAGCTACCGCGACGGCCGGGCGGAGAACGACGAGATGGGCGGCACGCTGATGTCGACGGACACGACGGTCGACCTGGACTCCGTCGACTGGGACGCGCTGCCCGCCCTGCTGAGGACGGCGGAGAAGACGCTCAACATCCCCGACCCGGAGAGCCGTTATGTGATCGTGGACCCCTCGTCACCCTTCCACGACGACCGCCCGGTGCTGCGCGTCTACGTCTCCGACACGCACGGGGGCGCCCACCTCACCGCGTACCTGGACGGCCGGGTCATCGAGAAGCACCCGCGCCCCAAGGGCTGAGCACCGGTTCGACCAGGTCCGGGAGCTGGGGCAGCTCCAGCCCCAGCGGATTCCGCTCGGTGACATAGGTGCAGCTGGTGTACGTGTAGCCCGGCTCGACCCTCGACCCCGAGGAGTAGCTGTCCACCCCGGCGGCCGCGCCCGTGCCGTGCTTGTAGAGGAAGTGGTACTCGCCGGCGGGAAGCCGAAGCCGTGCCTTCGGGTAGCTCCGGCCGCTCGCCTTGCAGGCCTGCCGCGCTCCGGCGGAGGCGCTGTACCGTCCACAGCCGGCGCAGGCCTTCAGCGTGACGGTGCCGGCGACGGGACCGGTGTAGAGCACCTCGACCGCGTTCGGCGCGTCATTGCTGATGACCAGCTCCATCCGGGCACCGCCGGGCCGCTTCGACGCCGGCAGCCGCTTGCCCGCGGCCGGCCGGTCGTCGGCGATCTCCGCGGCTATGGCGATGTTCCGCGCCTGCCGCACCCGCCCGTCGCTCTTGTACGTCCGCGCGAAATCGGTCAGCGTCCTGCGCGCGTCGCCGAACTTCCTGTCCTTGAACTGGTCGACTCCGCAGGCGTACACCCCGTCCAGGACACCCTTGTCGGCATCGGCGCGCAGCGACTTCACGCTCTCGTCCGGGAGTTCGGACGCGGTGGTGCCGAGTCTGCGCAGCACCGCGGTGGCCGCGCACGGATCGGCCCCCTTCACCGCCGCGACCCGGTCCTTGATCTGCTCGCCGATCGCGGGCCCCACCTGCCGCGCGGGGCCGGAATCGGGGAACGTACGCAACAACTCGCCCAGTTCCGCGCCACCGCAGCCCGGTGACGCCGTCCTCGGCATGTCCCTCCCGATGGGCGGCCATCTCACGCACGGCTGGTACGTCTCCGCCACCGGCCGCTGGTTCCGCGGCATCCGGTACGGGGTCCGCCGCGACACCGGCCGGATCGACCTGGACGAGGTCCGCGACCTGGCCCTCGCCGAACGGCCCAAGCTCATCTTCTGCGGCGGCACGGCCGTGCCGCGCACGATCGATTCCGCGGGCTTCGCCGAGATCGCCAGAGAGACGGGCGCCGTCCTGGTCGCCGACATCGCGCACATCGCGGGCCTGATCGCGGGCGGCGCGCACCCCTCGCCCGCCGGCCACACGGACGTCGTTTCCACCACCCACAAGACCCTGCGCGGCCCGCGCGGCGCGATGCTGCTCAGCACCGCCGTTCACGCCCGCGCCATCGACCGCGCGGTCTTCCCCGGCCTCCAGGGCGGCCCGCACAACCAGACCACGGCCGCCATCGCGGTCGCCCTCGGCGAAGCCGCCACCGCCGGCTTCTGCTCGTACGCCCATCAGGTCGTGGCCAACGCCCGGACGCTGGGGGAGCAGTTGGCCGACCGTGGCTTCGACCTGGTCTCCGGCGGCACCGACAACCATCTCCTGCTGATCGACCTCACGAACAAGGACGTCCCCGGCAAAACCGCGGCCGGAGCACTCGACCGCGCGGGAATCGTCGTCAACCACAACGCCGTCCCCTACGACCCCCGCAAGCCCTTCGACCCCTCCGGGATCCGCATCGGCACCCCCGCGCTCACTTCTCGGGTCATTCCCGCCTCCGCGATGGCCACCGTCGCCGGATGGATCGACACGGCCGTCGAAGGGGCTCGCATGGGCGACGAGACTGTGATCAAGAAGGTGCGGGAGGAGGTGAAGGACCTGATGGACGCGTACCCGGCACCGGGGCTGCCGGTGTTCTGACCCCGGGAAGCAGGAAGGGCCCGGGAAGCAGGCAGGGTCTGACGGCATTCCCATCGGCGCCCCTTCGTCTGGCAGGACCCGTCGGCCTACGATCGGAGCTCCCGGCCGGGTCTCTCCTCACGTCTCCCCGCACCCGAAGGTTCAGATGACCCGGTTCGTGAACCTTACGGGTTCGGCGAGAGCCGAGGCCGCCCCGTCCAGATCCGCCATCCGGGCCGAGAGTGTGGCCTCGGCCAGCCGAGGAGGGAGAGCCGCGTTGAACTTCAGCCCTTGGAGGGCCCGGGGGTCCACCACCGGGAGGCACAGGCGCTCCCCGGCGTCGGACTTCGCCCGATGCCATTCCTGCGACGTGAGATCTTCGCGGAGCCGCACATACATGTCGGTGGGACGCTGAAGAGGGTCGGATACCGATGCGAGCGTGGCTGCCAGTGTCGCGTTCGCCTTGTATCCGGCCCAGGTCCACCAGCGAACATTCGTGTCGCGGCCGCCACGCAGCAGCACCGTGCCAACAGGGTCCACCAGTTCCTTCCCCTTGGCGCGCAGCTGATCGAGAGCGCCGTCCGCGCGGCGCGTGAACGCCACCCGTGGTGTCGCGCCGAGCATGACCTCTCGGGCAGCTCGGGTCAGCGCGTAGGACGACGTACGGGAGAGACCCACGCCGCCCCAGCGTGCCTTTCCACCGCCGTCGACCGGTTCGACGAAACAGCGGCGGCGCGACCAGTCGATGTAGGTCACCTGCCAACTGCGCCCGGCGAGCAGGAGACGACGTGGGCCCGCGACCCGCTCCGTCAGCAGGACGGGGTCCGCCGTACCGATCTCCGTGCGTCCGGTCAGGACGGTGAACTCCGGGGCGGCGGTGAAGACAGCGGTCAGGTCCATGAAGTGCCGATACCCGAAGCGTTTTTCCGCTTCGGGTCCGATGAACATCAGACCGGTGTCACGGTTCAGGAACCCGGCTTCCAGCAGATGCCGTACGAGGGGCTCGGACGCGGGGCCGAACGGGCCCAGCCCGCCCCACCACTCCTGCCACAGGCGGTCTCCCACCCGCTGTTCCTGAAGACAGAGCGCGAGGATCTGCTGGGCGACGATGTGCCGGGGTTCCGGCGGAGCGACAATGGGCTCGACCCAGTCGCGTGTCCACAGCAGCAGAAGGGCGGCCGCAGACAACAGTGCCGCCTCGTCGAGGGTCAGGAAGAGGCAGTTGCGTTGGGATCCGGGCCTGCGGCCGGTACGGCCGAGGCGTTGCAGGAAGGACGCCACCGTGCTCGGTGAGTCGATCTGGACGACGCGGTCGAGGTCTCCGACGTCGATCCCGAGTTCGAGTGTGCTCGTGGAGACGATCACGCAGTCGCGGGCGTCGCTGAAGGCCTCCTCCGCACGTCTGCGCTCGTCAGCGGAGAGCGAGGCGTGTGACAGGAAAGTGGTGACACCTTTGGCGCGCAGGCTCTGCCCGAGCTCTTCGACCTGTTTGCGCGACTCGCAGAACACCAGACGCTTCTCGCCCCGGTGCAACGCGGCGATCACCGTGGCCGCGTTGGCCAGGGAACCCACGTAGTCCAGTTGGACATCGCCGGCGGGGGCCGTCTCCGAGGGAGCCGATGAGGGGGTCACCGCAGAGGGCGCCCGGGGAGCGATCACCCGTGCGCCATGATCGTCCAGCTCGTCACGGCAGCGTGCTCCTCGCAGCCACGTCAGCAACTGCTCCGGGTTTCCCACCGTCGCCGAAAGCCCCACGCGCTGGACAGGACGGCCCGCTACGCGTTCCAGCCGTTCCAGCACGGCGAGCAGGTGCCAGCCCCTGTCGTCGCCGGCGAAGGCGTGCACCTCGTCCACCACGATGCCGCGCAGACCGGAGAAGAACGCCGTGTGGTCGACGTTGACACTGACCAGCATCGCCTCAAGTGACTCCGGGGTGGTCAGCAGCACGTCAGGGCGTTCGCGAAGGATGCGCCTCCTGCGGGTCTGGGCCACGTCCCCGTGCCAGAGGGCCGCGGTGCGTCCCAGCCAAGAAGTGTAGGTCTCCAGCCGGGGCAGCAGGTTGTTCAAGAGGGCTTTGAGCGGACAGACGTAGAGAAGGGATGTGCCGGTCCACCTCTCCCGTTCCATACGGGACAGCAGGGGAAAGCACGCCGCTTCGGTCTTGCCTCCGGCGGTGGGTGCGAGCAGCAGGGCGTCCGCGCCGCCGGTCAGCGGCCCGATGGCCTCCTCCTGGAGGGGCCGCAGCCCGGCCCAGCCAAGGGTGTTCACGATGTGATGGACGAGCCCGGGGTGAAGCAGATCGAGTGGATCAGTGGACCCGGCAGGTCCGGACGGCTCGCTCATGGAAGGTCCAGCTCGATCTCGTCGGCGTCGGTCGCCGCCGCGTTGCGCTCGATGTCGCTCATCTCGTTGGAACTCATGGTCAGCGCGTAGTGCTGACGCGGATCGAAGTCGTCGAACTGGTCGACCCGGTCCAGGACGTCACCGACGAGCTTCTTGAGGAACAGCCGGGGCGCGACGCCAACCCGGCCTCCGAGAGCCCCGCCCACCGCGGCGGCCAGCTCCGAGATGTATGCGTCGTCCACGACGGCTTTGACCCGTCCGGAATCGCCGGCACCGTCCGCGTACAGGTCACGGATCGTGGTGCCGAGGCCCACCAGGGACGCGTGGGTGAAGCCGGGAAGCCGCACCTGCACGGCACGCGGGTTGTCGAAGCGGGGGTCGGTGGTGAAATCGGTGGCGAGCCGTTGCGCCAGCGGCGCCAGACGCTGCACGCCCTGTTGGCCTTCGAAGAACGCGGGGGTCCCCGTGATCAGCAGATACAGGCCGGGAAAGCGCCCTGAGTGCACCTCGTCGATGAGCTGGCGCAGAGCGTTGAGCGCCTTGTCCCGTGCGTCCGAGCGGACCCGCTGGAGTGTCTCCACCTCGTCCAGCACGATGAAGAGGCCCTTGTGTCCCGAGTCGCGCAACACGGTGAGCAGGCCCTGGAGGAAGCCGAAGGCCCCGAAGTGGTCGAGGTCGCCGCGGACACCGACGGCCCTGCGGGCCGAGGCGGCCACATGCGGCTGGCCTCCCAGCCAGGCCAGCACGGCGGCCGCGGTTCCTTCGTCACCGGAGGTCAGTGCGGTGCGGTAGCCGCGGAGCGCGGTGGCGAAGGAGGGGGCGTGCCGGGACACCTCGCTGAGCCGTGCCGCCAGCAGCCGTTCCACCTCCCCCGCGAGATCCTCCTCGGCGGCGCCCGCGGACAGCGCGTCCTCCTCCAGCGCGTAGAACCAGGCGTCCACGACGGGGCGCAGCGCGCTCGGGGGAAAGCCGGAGGTCGTCAGTCGCTCGGTGAGACGGCGGTAGACGGTCTCCAGTTTGTGCAGGGGCGTTTCGGTCTCCGAAACCTGGATCTCGGCCACGGCGAAGTTGCGGCGCTTGGCCCGCTCGCCGAGCCACCGGGTGAAGAAGGTCTTGCCGGACCCGTATTCACCCCGCACCGCCTTGAAGACCGAACCACCCGAGGCCGCTGTGTCCAGTTCGGCGTCGACTGCCTCCTCGAACCTGCCGAGCCCGGTGGCGAGCAGATCGAGCCCGTTTTCCGGGACGGCTCCCCGGCGGAGGGCATCGATCACCTCGCGGCGGCGGGCGGCACTGACGGAACCGGTGCGTTCGAGGCGGTCGTTACTCACTCGGCCAGTCTCGCATCCGACCGACCTCGGCGAACATGCGGCTGAAAATCGCCTCAGCGGATCATCGTGAGGGCCGAATGATTGACACCAACGCTATTCCCTTGCTCCTATTATCAGTTGCATAGTTTCGGTCGAAGGTGGGGAATAGGCAACGTGGCGCTCGACAATCCGGACCTCAAGGACGTACTCAAGGACGTCACATCCGGCGCACTTCAGTTGCCGGACTTCCAGCGGGAGTGGAAGTGGGACGACGAGCGGATCAGGGCGCTCATCGCGACGGTGACCCTGAAGTACCCGCTCGGCGTGGTGATGGCGCTGCACACCGGAGGCACTCCCCAGTTCAAGGCGCGAGCACTCAAGGGCGCGGAGGACGGTGAGACACAGGTGCCGGACCTGCTGCTGCTGGACGGGCAACAGCGGCTCACCTCACTTTTCCAGGCGCTGCACCAGGACAAGCCGGTGGAAACCGTCGACGCTCGCGGCAAGGACCTCAAGCGGTGGTATTACGTCGACATCGAGAAAGCGGTAGGGCCCGCGGCGGACCGGGACGACGCGATCGTCTCGGTGCCCGAGGACCGCATTCTCAAAAGGGACTTCGCCCGCAGGCCGGGACGAGATCTCAGCTCCGTCGAGCTCGAGTGCGAAGCCGGCTTCTTTCCCCTCCACTACGTCTTCGACACGCAACGGGTAGGCGCCTGGCAGCAGGAGTTCGTCAAGAATCCGGCCAACTGGCCCGTCTGGATGAAGTTCCAGGAGCAGGTACTGCACAACATGCTGTCGTTCGACGTACCGATGATCAAACTGTCCGCCACCACCACGATGGACGCCGTGTGCGCGGTCTTCGAGCGAGTCAACACGGGCGGCGTGCCGCTCAACGTCTTCGAACTGCTCACCGCCACCTACGCGGGCAATCAGGCACATGCCGAGGAGCACGGCGACTACTACCGTCTCCCGGACGAGTGGCACGGGATCAAGAAGAAGCTCACCTCCGCCTATCCGGTGTTCGGCCGACCCGAGGCGGGGCCCGACGACGGCCTGAGCAGCAGCGACTTCCTCCAGGCCGTCGCCCTGGTCCGGACCTGGGAGGCCAAACGGTCGGGCCGCAGCATCTCGGTGTCCTGCAAACGCCGGGACCTGCTCGAACTGCCGCTGGAGGACTTCCGCCGGCTCGCACCGAGGGTGGCGGAGGCATTCGCCTGGGTGGGGGGCTTTCTGCGGCGCCAGTGCATCGTCCGCACAGCCGACCTCCCCTACCGCACCCAGCTGGTGCCCCTCGCGGCCGTCCGGGCCCTCATCGGCAACGAGACGGACAGCCCGGGAGCGGACGACCGGATCACCCAGTGGTACTGGTGCGGCGTGATGGGGGAGATGTACGGCGGGTCGACCGAGAGCCGCTTCACCCGTGACGTCGAGCAGCTGGTCAGCTGTATCCGCGAGGACGGCAGCGTCCTGGTGCCCGACACCGTCGCCGAGGCCGCCTTCCTCTCCGACCGGCTGGACACGCTGACCACCCGCAACAGTGCCGCCTACAAGGGCATCTACGCCCTCCTCATCAAGCAGGGCGCGGTGGACTGGTACTTCACCGACGGCCCGCTGGTCCCCGACCGGCTGGTGGAGCACGCAGTGGACGTCCGGCCGATCTTCCCCAAGGAGTGGATCACGAAGAACCACCGAGGCCGCGCCGCGCACGCCAACTCGATCGTCAACAAGACCCCCCTCTCCCTGCGCGCCAGCAAGAGCATGACGGGCCCACCGCACGCCTATCTCAAGACGCTCACGCTGGAGTCGGGCGTGCGGCCGGAGTGGTTCGGCGACGTCCTGGTCACGCATCTCGTCGATCTGACCGCGCTGGAGACCGACGACTTCGAGACGTTCTACGAGCACCGTGCCGAGCGGCTGCTCGCGCTGGTGGACTCGGCCATGGGCAAGCGGACCGTCTTCCGCGACGCACAGGACCGGTGAGCGCCGCCATGTCCCAGCACCCCACCGAGGCGGAGCTCCGCGCTCTCAAGGGCAAGCAGATCCCCGTGCTGCGCCTCCTGGCGCTCTTCGGCGCCCGCCTGCGGAACGAGCTGACGGTCCCGCTCATCGAACAGGCACTCAAGGACGCCGGTCTGTCGACCCTCCCGGACTTCGCCACGTGCGGCAGCGGCGCCGACATCCAGATCGTGGCCCGCGCGGCGGTTCCGGATCCCCCCGAGCCGTCCGAGGAGGAGCCGGAGGAACTGCCCGGCGGCGGGCTGCCACAGAATCCCATCAGGATCGGCGACATCCCGGCCGCCGTGAGCGGTCTGTGCTCGGTGACGCCGGACAAGAAGCTCTCCGAGGTCACCTATCTCATGCGGAGCAGGAACTACTCGCAGATCCCCGTCATCGAGGCCGGCTCGATCCTGCACGGCGTCGTCACCTGGCGATCGGTGGTCAAGGCCTACGAGAAGGTGAACCACCCCAGCCTGCCGGAAGCGCTCATCGACCCTCCCGTCGTCGAGGCGCACCACGACTTCTTCTCGCTGCTCCCACGGGTGAGCGAGGAGGGATATCTGCTGGTCCGTGCCAACAACGGATCGTTCAGCGGCATCGTGACCGCGGCGGACATCACCGAGAGGTTCGGTGCGACCGCCTGGCCGTTCTTCGTCATCGGGGAGATCGAGTTCCGGCTGCGCAAGTGTCTCGGCGCGAAGATCGGCCCGGACGCGATCCGTGCCGTCCAGCCCAACCAGGCGCGGATGCAGACGGGCCTGATCACCGACCTGATGTTCAACGGTTACGTGAAGCTGCTGGACGGCGAGCAGCAGAATCCGGCGCTGCGCGCGAAGGCCGACGAGAACTGGAAAGCCCTCGACTGGCGCATGAACCGCATCCAGTTCGTGCGCCAGCTCGACCGCGTCCGGGTCATCCGCAACAGCATCGCGCACTTCGACGCCGAGCCCCTCACATCGCGGCTGAGTGACGAACTGCGCGGCTTTCTCCGTATCCTGCGCGAACTCACCTGAGGGACAGTGGGTGCCGGGCCGCCAGGGCCCGGCATCCGCGCCGGGCTACCGCAGCTCGAACTGTTCCCGCAGAAGCGCCTCGTCCAGTCGTAGCGTCCGTCCGTCCGGCAGCGCTTCCAGCACCTGCGCGCCGTCGAAGTTCAGCAATTGCCGCAGCACGGCTCCGAAACCGTCGGCCCCACTGGCGCGCACACCCGCTCGCTGCGCCAGCGCGGTCACCGGCAACGTGCCACCGGCGTCCAGCAGCGCACGTATGGCCTTCTCCACCTGGAGCAGGTTGGGCTTGCGGGCCAGCACCGTGACCTGTGTAGCGAAGAGTTCGGACGCGAGCAGGTCGTCGACGAGCGCGTCCTGCGGCACCACCAGCCCGACCGAGAGCAGGGCGCCCCCTTCCGCAGGCGTACTCGGGGTGAGTGTGACGTCGAACAGCGCGTCCGGGCCCTTGTCGGCCTGCGGCCGCGTCTTCCTGCGCTGGACGGGCTTGAGAGGAGGCAGAGCCGCCGCTGACGTGCTCGCGGCCGGCCGCGGGTCGAGTGACCACCACGGCGGCTGCTGGCTGCCCAGCTCTCGCCAGCCGCCGGGCGGCTGGGCGCCGAACGGCAGGAACGCCAGCACCGGAATGGTGACCTCGGCCAGGGACGCCCCGCCGTGGTAGCCCGCCCGCCGGTCGGTGTAGCGGGAGTCGGCGTCCCACAACGCCACGATCGCACCCCCCGGTTCCGGTGCGAGGACCCGTGGTCCGGCCAGCCGGATCTCCGCGTCGCCCACCGGCCCCCCGGCCACTCGGTGCCGGGCCGAGAGCGGACGGCCCGCGTCGGTCCGCACTCCGTGCCGGTCCACGACGTGGCCGTGATCACTGGTGAGGATCACCGCGCGACCCTGCTCGGCGGCCAGCCGCAGCAATTGCCGCAACTGCCCTATGTCGTTCAACCGCCAGCTGCCGTCCCCCAGCTTCTGGTCACCGGCCAGTCTGTCGTCCACGGTGTTCAGCACCACCGCGACATGGGTACGGTCCCCGGCCAGCGCGTCACGCAGCCCTGCCCCGAGGGTGCTTCCGCTGCTCTCGCTCCGCAGATCGTCTTTGTGGAACACCGCGGCGTCCGCGCCGCCCCAGAAACGGTGGCCGGGGAACAGCCGCTTCTCGTCCGCCTGGGTGCCCGACATCAGCCGTGCGGCGAACAGGGAGGTCCGGGAGACCGACGTGACGGTCGGAAGCGCTGCGGCCATGCCCCGGCGCCGGGGTGTGCCCTTCGCCCTGGGCAGCGGGTCGTACTCGACCCAGTGTTCGCGCAGTTCCTCGCCCAGCTCGGAGGCGATCGCCGCGCTCATGCCGTCCAGGACGAGCAGCAGGACACGGCGCTCCCCGGCCTTCACCACTGGTGCGACTACCGTCGGCAGGAACGTCTCGACGGTCAGCATCATGCCGGGGTCGGTGCCGTTGGCAGTCCAGGTGGCGAGGAGGCCGGCGAAGCGACGGTCGATCTCGCGCCGCTGTTCGCGTACCGCGGCACAGAGGGTGTTGTAGGCGGAGGTGAGCGAGGGGGCGGGGTCACCTCCGGCCTCGATGTGGTCCAGGGCGAGGTCGACCCAGGCGGTCTCCGCCATGTGGCGGCCGATCCCGGCTTCGACGTGCGGACTTTCCGGTTCGGGCCCGGTGGCCAGCCAACGGGCCAGCCGCTGGGCCATCACGACCCGTCGGATACGGGTCCAGGCATCGGGGTCAGCTGCCTGCCGGTGCTCCTCCAGCGCGTCCACGGCACCGTTGATGCCCTCCGGTCCGCCGTCGGACAACGCGCGCCCCGCCGCGTCGAACAGGGCTTCCAGTCCCTCCGCGAGTACGGGACTTGTGCGGGCAGCCCGTTCCGCACCGAACTGGCGAACCAGTGAGGAGGCCCGGTCGAGCGTGGAACCGGCCAGGCGGCGTGCCTGTGCCGCCGGGTCCGGGGCACCGGTGCGCCCGGTCAGCAGGAGCCCGGAGACGAATTCCTCGCAGCACCGTCCGAATGCCGCCGCCATCGAGTCCAGTGCCTCGCCCCGTACGGGCGGCTCCTCGCCGAACCAGCGTTCGGCCCGCCCACGGGCCCGGTAGTCCTCGGCCTCGGCCCCGGGGCTCGCCCACAGGGCGGCGCAGACCAGCCCGAACGCCACGGCGTCCGGCCCGTGTCCGGCGTCGACCAGGGTGATCAGGGCCTGCCCGGCCGGCCCGGTCCGGTCATCCTTGCCCAGGAAGTCCGCCAGCCCGTCCCGCTCCGGCCTGCGCAGGGCCAGCAGCCGTTCGGGGCCGCCGGGCGTCAGCGACCACCGGAGCAAGGTGTGCACATCAAGGGTGTCGCCACTCGCGAGGGTTTCCGGCGGACCCTCCGCGGCCGGATCGCCGCTGGCTTCCGGCTCGGCCGACGCACCGGCGTCACCGTCGCCCGGGTCGCGGTCGGGGTCGTACCGACCGATGCCCAGCCTGCGCAGAGCGAGCGAGGTCAGGGCGGTGGAACGGGTGAGTATGCCGCCCCCGAGCTGCGGCCAGCCCCCCGGCGGGCTGGCATCCAGCAGAGCTTCGGCTGCCCAGTTGTCCTGTTCGAGACGCGGATCCCTCCCCCTGGCAGCGAAAGCCTCCCGCACGACGTCCCAGGTGTCGACCGCGTTCACCCGCTGCTTGTGCACCTTCGCCAGCAGGTCGGGCCCGAGGTCTGCCTCCTCCCGGTCGGTCAGGACCACCAGGACATCGGGCCCGGCGGCCGCCGGGCGCTGGTGGGCGAGGACCAGTTCGTACGCGGCCAGCGGCGAGGGGGCGCCCACCACCACGGCCCGGCGTTGCTCGCCCCAGGTCAGCGGGGATGGGCCGTCCCACACGGGCTCCGCCCGCAGCAGCACCGCCCGGCGCTTGCCCTGGGTCAGGCCTGCGGACTGCGAGGCCAGGTACTGGGTCACGGTAGCCGTGTTGAGCCGCACCGCGCCGGCCGCGGTGTTCGTCGCACCGGCCGTGCCGGTCGTCGGCCGGTTCATTCCACCACCCGCCAGGTGATCTCGACGGTCGCGTCGGGCTCCGCCGCGGTCAGCCCCGCGAGCTCGGCCTGCAGTTCGGCGATGGCGCGGGCCGCCGTGGTCCGTCCTCCTCCTGACCGACGGGGAGCACGCCCCGGCAGCGGGTGGGTCGTCGGGACCGGAGGCCGGTTCGCTCCGGTGTTCAGGTCGATGTCGTTCGGTGTGGCGGGCCGGTCGGCCGCGGGGGCGGTGGCCGGAGGCGGAGCCACGGGTGTGGCCGGCTGGCTCCGGTCGATCACCGCCACGAGTGCGCTCCGCGCCTCGCCGAGCGCACCCTTCAGATCCGTGGTGCGCTGGTCGGCACGGGCTGCTCCACGCAGCGACTCCAGGACCGCCTCACCCGCCGCACCGTAGTTCGGGGCGAGCCTCAGCATGTCCCAGGCAGCTCCTGCCAGAGCCGAGGCCACCCCCTCGGCCTGCTTGACCGACGCCCCGTAGCGTCCTGCCGACACCTCACCGAGGTCGAAGCCGGCGAAGCCGGTGATGATCTGCTTGGCCCCCGCCGAGCCGCCGGCAGACTCCCGCTCCAGCGTTACCAGCGAGTCGAGCAGGTCCCGCGAACGGCGGGCCAGTGCGAGCCGGCCGCCTTCGTCCGCCTCGTCCAGGCCGAGCAGCACGGAGCGCTTCTCGAGCTCCCGTACGAGGTCGGCCGCGTGCGGCTGGTAGGTCCTGGCCTGGTGGCCGATCCGCCGGGCGAGCAGGCCGACCATCCGGCCGCGCCGCAGCTTCGGCGGCTGCTCCCCGAAGATCTCCCAGAACCGTTGTCCGGCCTCTTCCCAGACTGCTTCGTCCGGCAGCGGCTGGGAGCGGAGTGCGTAGACCGGCTTGACGGCGGACGGCTCGGGCGCCGGGTCGAGCAGGGAACCGCTCTGCACCCACACCCGGTCGTCCATCTCCGCGTAGGCGGCGATGACCAGGTGCGCCAGCAGCGGATCGAGCCCCATGGGAGCCGGCCGGTCGATCCACTCGGTGAGCTGGACGACGCTCAGATCGCCCGGGCCGCCCTCGGTACGGGCCTGGAGGCCGAAGTGGTCCACCCACCGGTTGGAGAGCCGGAAGTACGCCTCCTTCTGCTGCCCGAGGCCGAGTGGCGTGCCGATCCGCCGCATCGCGGACCGGTCCTTGGCCGGGATCTCCGCCTGCCGGTCGCCGGCCTCCGTCGCCGCCCGGATGTGCCCGAAGACCGTGCGGATGTCGGAGGACCGCACTGCCGTACCGGTGTTCTCCGGGTCCAGGTCGGGGTGGGCGGGGAACTGGTGGGCCAGCAGCTTGTCCACGACATGGCGGATCCCGGCGTGCAGCGACATCCCGATGGACACCCGCAGCCCGGAGATGTCCGGCAGCGGCTCGAAGTGCTCGTTGAACGACACGTCGACGTCGCTCGGCTTCTTGTCCGCACATCCGTAGGCCTGTTTGAACGCGGCCTTCACCGCCTTGGTGAGTGAGTCCCGCTGTCCTTCGAGCAGACCCTTGGCGCGGGCCCGGTTGTCGGCGTTGAGGTGCCGCGCGTACACGGTGTCGAAGCGCCGCTGGTCCGCCAGCGCGTAGTCGATCACGACCAGCCGCTGGAAGTCCTTGAACCGGGCGGCGGACAGGTGCGTCGGAATCCAGGCGACGGTACGGGGCCGGGCCCCGGGGAGGGTGCGCAGGGTGCCCATCCGGTTGGCGTCCTCGACGGGCCCCGACTCGCCCTCGTGGTAGGGCAGGTCCAGGACGATCCGCCACAGCCCGTCCTGACCGGGCGAGAAATCGTGGTCGGGGAAGTCGTCGGCGTCCGCGATGTTGCCGAAGACCACCTCCGCCGTGCGCTCCGATCCTCGCCAGACGAGGTGCAACTCGTCCGCGACCAGACGTTCCTGGAGCGATAGCCCCAGCTCCTCCGCGAGCAGCCGCTTGGCGAGGGCCCGCCGGTTGGACGAGCTGTTGTTCACGTCGGCGTTGGCGATGACGGAGTCGACGTCCACCCCGGCCAGCTCAAGCCGCACACCGGGATTGGCGTCCGTGCCGGTCGCCTTGATCTCGGCGAACCGCG
Organism: Streptomyces sp. SM11; assembly: GCF_002910905.1. Taxonomy (GTDB): domain Bacteria; phylum Actinomycetota; class Actinomycetes; order Streptomycetales; family Streptomycetaceae; genus Streptomyces. Next base: position 19,179 of record NZ_NEUE01000238.1, read on the forward strand.
AGGCCCACTCGTCGACCTTCGTCCTGATCACCCCGACCTCCGCACCGGGGATGGGGGAGAGGACCGAACCGTGGTTCAGGGCTCCGAGCCGCCGGATGGTCAGGTCCCGCAGGGCGGGCACGCTGGGCGCCAGCGCGGACAGCAGCAGCGTGCACATCAGCCGGTCGTCGCCGATGAAGCCCCGGCACCGGTTGGTCAGCTGCGGATCGGTGATGGTGTCACGACGGTGCCGGTAGCGCTCGATGTCCTCCTCGGTGATCTCGTACGTGGCCAGCAGGTGCGGGCGGAGCTTGGCGCGGTACAGCTTGTCGGCCGCCTGGAACTCCACCTTCAGACTGTCCACGAACGGCTTGTCCCCGCCGTCCGCGATCACGGGATACAGATCGCCGAGTGGGATCAGGTTGTCCAGGGTCGCGGAGTCGCGGTGCGCTGCCAGGAGCTGCCCCATCAGCTTCAGACCGGTACGGGACCGCTGAAGAGCCGAGGAGATGTGCACCAGCGTGTCCATGAACGCGGGCGTGAAGGGGTACGTCAGCCGGAACGACTCCTCGTCCGCGCCCGTCGTCCCCTCATCGGACCCCAGCAGCACGTCCCATACCTGGGGCCCGACCCGCTTGATCTTGGCGAATGCCGCGTCCAGCTTCGCGGCGGCCTCCGGGTTCTTCGGCGACAGCAGCCGGGCGTGGGCGACCTGGGGCAGGTTGCGGTCCTCCAGCGTGATCGTGTCGAAGCGCCCCGAGGCGAGTCGCAGACTGTCCTGGATCGCGGCCTCGGCCGCACCGGAGATCTCCTCGCCGACCAGTTCCCGCAGGTCACGCTGGCGGGCGATGAAAGACACGATCGGCACCGCCCGACGGGAGTCCGCGCCCTCGACGAAGTTCGTGATTTTGTCCGCCTCCCGGGAGACGAACTTCTGGTCGTGCACCCGGTTGGCGAGCCAGAGGATCAGCTCGTCCATGAAGAGGATCAGCCCGTGGTAGCCGAGCGACTTGGCGTGCTCGGCGATCACCGCGAGGCCGGCGTCCAGCGAGATGAAGCCGTGCTCGTCCTCGGCGGCGTTCCGGGTGAAACCGGGGAACCACGTGGCGCACGCGTCGTGCACGAGTTTGGCGCGCAGCTCGGCCGGGGTGCTCGGGTTGACCAGGTCGGGAGCGATCTCGTCCCCGCCCAGTTCCTCGGCCGCGAGCGCGGTGGACAGCAGCTCGGGAGTCCACGCGAACTCGTCGCCCCAGTCGTCCCCGTCGCCGTCGGATGCCTTGGCCCCGGCCTCCGAGTCCGCCCCGGCGAGACCCTGGATGAAGGCCGCGTCACCCATCCGCTCCCGGTGGGAGTGGATGTCCTGGAAGAGGGCGTCGGTCCGGTACACCTGCGGGGTCGGGGCCTGCGGATGGAGCGCCTTGACATGGCTGACGTATCCGCCGAGCACTCGCTGCTCCAGGGACTTGGCCCCGAGCATGTGGTAGGGCACGAGCAGGAACTTCTTGCGGTCGCCGCCCAGCCACTCGTGCTTGCCCAGGACCGGGTCGAAGTCCCTCCGCGCCCGTGCGGCCTCGTCCCCGCGCAGGAGCGCGTGCAGAACGGCCATGAAGTGTGACTTACCGGAACCGAACGAGCCGTGCAGATACGCGGCCTTCGAGGTGTGCCCGTCCAGCGCGGCCTTGATCAGCCCGAGGGCCTCGTCGAAGTTCTCCAGCAGCCGTTCGGTGACGACGTAGTTCCGCAGCGCGTCCTCCGCACCGTCCTCGGTGACCGCCTCGGCGAGCTTGAGCACGTAGTCGGAGGTCGAGATGGATGTCTTGATGTGGAAGACATCCCGGAGGAGGGGGGCCGTGGCGGCTGTCGGGGCCATCTCTGTCTCGCTTCTCCTGGATTTCCTGCGTGTGCGGCGATCGGGCGTCCCGCCGCGGGCGGCTGCGCGCACGCCTGCGGGCCCGGCTCCGATCGTATCCGGCTGGGAGGGCTGTGCGGCGGGGTGGGAGGGAGGGAGGGAGGGCTGAGGAGACCGGGCCCCATGGCATTCCGCCGCCCTCTCCGCCATGCCCGCGCAGCGGGCTACGGAGCCTTGCTCGCGGGCGGAGGCGTGATGGACGGTTCGATGGTCGACCGGACGTAGATCCGCGTGGTGCCGGGTGTGAACTCGTGGGCGAAGAGGTCGACGCAGCGTTGGAGGTACTTGCCCTCCGGGGACGCGAGGCCGTCCGGGCACAGGCTGGTCATCCGCAGCCCTTGGACGAACGTCTCCGGTTCGGGAAGCCCGAGGTGATCGAAGGCGGCTGCCGGGCGGTAGCCCTTTCCCTTGGGGTGGGAGTTCGCGATCATCACGGTGCCCTTCTCGATGAGCCGGCCCGTGTACGTCACCGCTTCCTCGCTCGGAAGGACGAAGGACAGCAGACCGGTGTCGTATCGCTGCCCGACCTTGTAGCTCGCGCGCCTGTCCGAAGCACCCTCCGGAATGCGGATACCGAGCTCGCCGCTCATCCAGGTGGGCGTGGCTCCGTCCTCCCAGCAGCAGGTCATCTCCTGGTCCGTCAGGTCCGACGACACGTCGTCGGCGACGCAGGAGACCACCCCGATCGTGGCGGCGACGCAGGCGAGGAGCACCAGGACGACGACGACTGCGACCGGCGTACGACGGCGACTCACCGGCCGCTCGCCGACAGTGGGCCTGCTGGAGCTGCTCATCGGTCATTCACCGTGCTTCCTGCTGTTCACGGCCCGGGTCAGTGCGGTCACCCTCGCGCCCTGGCTCATCCGGCGCGGGCAGCGGGCCATGGCTCGGGGCCGATCCGCCCAGATCGTGGTGTTTGACGGAGCTGCTGCCCGCCATGTCGAACTCCTGGGCGATGCCGGTGGTGTGGAGGCGGGCCATCCGACCGTTTGGAATACCGATGTCCCCGCCTCCAGGAAGATCGATGGTCACTGCCTTGCAGTTCCGACACGGGGACGGCGGAGCCGTCTCGCCGCTTGAAAGTGGCGGCGATCTCCGCCTCGTCGTTGGCGTGCGACTTCTTCGAGTAGTCCAGGTGGTTGGAGATGTGCGCGAACATCTGCAGGACCGTCTTCACCTGCGAAGTCCAGACTTCGAGCGTGGTGTACAACTCGCCACCCGCGCTGAAGTTCCGGCCCTGCAACTCCGCCGCGGCCCGGGCGGTGGTCCCCGCGCCGGCCTTGTCGGCACCGGCACCCGCCACGTCGGCACGCTTCCGCAGCTCCCCGTGGACCCGGAATGCCTCGTTGCCGACCGCGCCCAGTTCGTCCCGGTGCACCACGAGGTCGCGATCGGTGCCGGACGCCGGAACACCGGGCTGGGACCCAGCGGTGTTGAGGCTCATCTGCGCCGACTGCCTGTCTCGCGCGTCGGATTGAGTGCTGCCCACTCGTCGTCGAACGTCATGGGTCCCCCGCCCCTGATCGAAGTCAACGGTTCACTCTAGCAACGGGGTTGTTGTTCGATCAAGGCCGGGTAGTTAACGTCTTCGCAGGTCACGCAAGCCAGTTGAAGGATTCGCGACGCAGAACAACGGAGCTCGTTGGTACAGGCAGTCGTCCAAGACAGCTTGTATTTGAGGAGCTCCGCGGGCGTCTGACCCCAATGCCGCTGGGGTCACTGCGCGACGTCGCAGTGCCCGCCCGGGCAAGCGGGCGGGTCACTGCGAGTCGTCAGCGGTGCGGGTGGTGCGCTCCTGCGGGGCCCGCCGCCGGCTTGCTGCTGGTACAAGCCCGGCCGCTACGACGGCTGAGCGCCGGCGCTACTCGTGCTCGAAGCGGCCATACGGCTGCAGACGCTCTCCGGCGCCACCGCGCCACTCGCCTGTCAGAGGTTCGAAGGCGATCGGCACTTCGCTATCCGTCTCGGCGATGAAAGGCATCTCCACCGTGTCCCACACGAAGGCGTGCAGGAAGTCCGTGAAGCCGCCGTCGAAGGGCGCGAAATTATCGCTGTCGCCGGGCCGCCCGATGATCGTCCAGTCGTCCGGGTCCTTCGCCGATGTCTTCCAGTACAGGACGTCACTGGCGGTGGTGTACCCCCAGGGCAGCCATCCGTCGGGCTCGGGGAACAAGGGGGACAGGGGGGCGGACCTGTCGATCTGTGCGCGCCGTCGTTCATGCGCCCGTTGCGTCGCTAGGTGGGCCGCCAGCTCCGTGTTGCTGTTCTCGACGCCCGGCACGCAGATGTAGAGGTAGTAATCGAAGCAGCCAGGGCCGAACCAGTAGACGTACTCCTTGTAGTCCGCGGGCAGGCGGGTTCCGATCTGCCTCTCCATGCGGTCCCAGTCCACGAGGTACCGGCGCGCGGCGGTCAGCCCCGCGGCGGAGGCGAGTTCTTCGATTGTCACGGTGTCAGTCCGTTCGGCGGGAGTCCACTGGCTGTGTTGAATACCGTCCACTGCTGGAAATAGCCGCGGTTGCCCATGGCATAGAGATCGATGGTATCCGGCATTGTATTGCTTCCGGCGTAGCGGGGAACGGACATGTAGAAGATGGCTTCCCCGGCGTCCAGCCGACGGCGGACGGCGCTCTCGTAAAGCTGCATATCCACGGAATTCGCCATGTTGTGCATCTTCACCAGATTGCGGCGGTCGCGGCCGTTCCCGCCGAGCTGCCGCGCCAGAAGGTGCCCGCGAGCGAAGCCGATGTCACCGTCCAGATGCTGCCAGCCGGCGGGGTTGGTGTTCGCGGTGCCACGGCCACGGGCGGTGTCGCTGCCCATGATGTCCGTCTGCTTGTCCGGGTCCGCCTTTCTTCCGCGGCCACGGAAGTCGACGCCGTCGGCTCTCAGACAGGCCGTGACCCCGGTGGCACGCTGCTGCGTGTCCAGAGGGTGGTAGTACACCCAGGACTTGCCGCTCCCGCGCATGCAGTTGCCCGACTGGTCGTTCCATCCGGCGAGATGGTTCTTGAACTCCTCCTGGAACACCGCGTCGTCCTTCAAGCCGGGGAAGTGCTTGAAGCATTTCCGGAGCTGCTTCGTGGTGAACCGCCCCGGGTTCGGTAGAGATCTCAGATTGTGGTTGTGGCCTGGGGTTTTGTGAGTTCCGTGTAGTAGTTGGTCTCGTACTCGACGGGTGGGACGTGGCCTGTCTCACCGTGCAGGCGCCGGTGGCAGTACCACTCGATCCACTCGGCGGTGGCCAGCTCGATCTGGGAGAGGGTCTTCCAGGGCCGCTGCGGCTTGATCAGCTCGGTCTTGAACAGGCCGATCGTGCTCTCCATCAGGGCGTTGTCGTACGCGTCGCCGACCGAGCCGATCGATGCCGCGATGCCGGCCACGTCCAGGTGTTCGGCCAGCTTGAAGCTGGTGTATTGGCTGCCCGCATCGCTGTGGTGTATCAACTCGCCCCGAGTATGGGGGTGTTCATCGCGGTCGCGCTGCCACAGCGCCATTTCCAGAGCGTCCAGGACGAGCTGGGTCTCCTTCGACGTCGCGGCGGTCGTTCGATCGTGGGGCTTCCTCCCTCGCGGGGCGGCCTGGGGGTCAGAGAAGGTCACTGACGAAGGTGCGCCATGCGGCGTGGCCGAAGGCGAGGATGGGGCCGGTCGGGCGCTTGCTGTCTCGGACGGGGACTAGGTGGGGGAGGTCGGGGGCTACCTCGACGCACTCGTTGTTGCCACCGCTGTACGTGCTGGTGCGCCACCTCGCGCCTATCAGGTCCGGCGTTCCGGGGTGTGCGCTGTTCATGTTCGATGCTCCTTGGCCCGTCGATGGATTGCAGCGTGGGACTCTGTCGGCGACAGCGCAGCTGTGCGTGCCGCAATGAACAGGTCTTGGTACCGGGACACATCCGCCTCCCTCTCCATCCACATGGAGCCGGACGGGTTGTCCACCAACACCACATCGAGCGCCCCATCTTCGGGAAAGCCCAACAGTACGTACGGGCCGAACATACTCGCATGGGCCCCACGAGAGAACGGCAGCACCTGGATGGTCACGTTGGGAAGCTCAGAACTGGCCAGCAGGTGCGTCAGCTGCGTATTCATGACGTTCGGGCCACCCACCTGCTGAAGCAGTACGGCCTCCGAGACCACGGCCCACAGCTGCAATGGGTCGTCGGAGAGGAGGCGTTCCTGCCGAGCGAGGCGCACCTGCACGAACTTCTCGATCTCGTCCGCCGACTGCCACTGCCGCGAGGCCACGGTGACGGCACGGATGTACTCCGGAGTCTGGAGCAGCCCGGGCACCAGTTGGGCTTGGAATGTTCGGATCGATTCAGCCATGGCCTCCAACGCGATGTAGTCGCGATAGGTGTCAGCAAGTACATCGCCGTACTGGTTCCACCAGCCCTCCCGGCGTCTGCGGTTGGCCTTGCGAGCCAGTGAGGTGAGGCGCTCGCGCACCTCGTCGTCCGAGACCTCGTAGGCGAGGAGCATCGCGGTCAGGTCAGGGAGACGGACGGCGACGCGTCCGTTTTCGATGCGGCTGATCTTCCCCTTGGTGCAGTCGAGGGCGTCGGCCGCCTGGGCGGTTGTGAGTGCTGCGGCCTCCCGCAACCGGCGCAGCTCATCCCCGAGTTGGCGTCCGAGAACGGTCGAGGGGCTTGTTGTGGTGCTCTTCGGTTGCATGGAGCTACCTCTACCGCAGCGGACACCCGGGGTGGGCCCCTGTTACTCGAATGGGTGAAAAATGACGCTACATCTATTGGCAACGTTGCAGTTTCGCGTGATGCGCGCCCATTCTGCCTGTGTTGGCAACGATCCCTGGGGCGGATGGTGGACGTTCGCATGGGGCTCCGACCGGTACGAACCTCTGGGAGTGGCCGTGGGTGAAGCGTGTGAAGTGAAGTTCAGGCTGGTACGCAGCCGCAGCAGCGTTTCGAGGGCGCGGGCAGCCTTACGCGCCAAGCTCGGCGAGTGGCGTGCAGATCAAACGGTTACCGCAGATGCCGAGTTGGTTCTGTCCGAGCTGGTGACCAACGCGTTGAGGGTCAAGGTGCCCGGAGACCGGGTGATCGGCGTACGCATCGAGTGCAGGCAGCGCGGTGGGTTGTTGCGGCTGGAGGTGAGCGACGCGGGGGAGGGGCGGCCGGTGGTACGGCAGCCCAAGGGCCTGGACACGGCCGGGCGTGGGCTCCTGATCGTGGAGGCACTGGCTCATCGCTGGGGCGTGTGCGAGCGGCAGGCCGGCATCGGGAAGACGGTGTGGGCTGAGCTTCTGGCCCCGGGCATCGTTCCCGCGAAAGGGGAGGAGGAGGTCGCGGCGGTGACCGTACGGGTGGGCCAGAGCGTACGAGACGGAGAAGTCTGGCGAAGGGTCCGCAGCGTACGGAGCGAGCGGTACGCGTCCGGTGGGCTCTTCTTCGTCGTCGGCCTGGAGGACGGTCCGGCCTTGCGGCTGCAAGCCGGAGACGTGGTGACCGTGCGGGCGGCCGGAGCGCATGGAGTGGACGATCCCCGAACCTCCGAGGCCCGACCCCGGCTCACGGTGGGCCCGGTGAGCGCGCCGTGAGGTGGCTGTGGGAGAGGTTCAGGCAGCGTCGGCGTTCCGTGGAGACTGCCGGACCCCGGTTCACCGGCACGCTGGTGCAGGTGATCGGAGGCCGCGCCGTCGTGGTCGGTGGGGCGGGTCAACGCGTGCCAACGTCGCCACCGGCACGGTTCCTGATGGTCCGGGACGGGCGAGGTTCGCTGCGGGGACGTGTCCGCATCTCGGCAACCTTTGACGACCCTCGTGTCAGCATCGCAGAAGCATTCGGGGTGCGTTGATGAGGCTTCTGCTCGATACCCGTGTCGTGTTGTGGTGGATGGCGGACGCCCCGCACCTGCCTGCGCGCATCAAGGACCTGATCGACACCGAACCGGCAGTTCATGTCAGTGCGGTGTCGCCCTGGGAGGTCACCATCAAGCAGTTCCTCGGTGAGGTCGAAGGGCCGGGCGACCTCGCCGAACAGGTTCGGGACCTGCGTTTCCCGAGTATCCCCGTCACCGCTGCACACGGCGTGCGGGCGGGTCGGCTGCCGATACTGCACACAGACCCCTTCGACCGGATAGTGGTCGCACAGGCGCAGGCCGAGGGGCTGGCCGTGGTCACCCGGAACATCTATATCCCGCAGTACGACGTACAGACCGTGCAGGTCTGACCACTTGTACGTCGCACCTCGGGAATCGGCTACGTCAGCGGCTGGCCGCACGCCTCCCGCGCGTGGCCGGGGCGGGGCGCCAGGTGCGCAGATCCTCGTCGGTCAGGCCGCGATCGCCCTGCTGGGTAGCACGGTAACCGGCGAAGAAGGCGGCAGGGCTGCTGCCGTACAGCGGGTCGAACTCGTTGTGCCACTGGTCGAGCCAGGGCTGGAGTTCCAGCACACCCGCGAGGAGTGGCGTCATCTCTTCCGTGGACAACTCGTGCTCGTTGGTGAAGTACGTCGTCAGCGCCTGGGCCTGCTCGCGGTGGTCCCATCCCATCCAGCCAAACAGCTCTGGGGTGCCGGAGATCGGGCCGGTGGCGTACGAGATGAACCGCTCCTTCGGCACGTCCAGCTTGCCGCGCGCCCGCCAGTAGGACGGCTTGAGGAAGTCGGCCGAGGTGTATTTGGACGGTACGGGGATCGAGTCCCGGATCTTCCGCTTGGCCGGCTCGTCCGGGGCGGCGTCCTCCAGCCGCTGGAGATCCCACACGTGCTCCCACTCGGCGCGCTTCTTCAGGCCGGAGGGCTTGTAGCGCATGGCGGCGAGGAAGGGCACGTGCTCCTCGGAGAGGAGGTCGGCGACGACGGTCGCCAGCTCCTTGCGGGGGGCGTACAACTCGGCTACGGACACGAAGTCCTCATCGAGGGAGAGCGCGGAGGTGAGCTGGGTGCGGGTGAGGACGGTCGGCTGGCCGTCCTGGAACCACAGGTCACGGTTCTCGATCCTGTCGAGCAACCAGGACTTGAGGGCCCGTTCCTGAAGAACGTCCCAGCCTTCGGTCGCCCAGCGCCGTTTGTACTCGGGGCGCTCGATCATGCCGATGGCCCGGGAGGTCTCGATGACGTCGATGCGCTTCTGAACGACGGCCTTGTAGGCGTCGGACCAGTGGTCGGGCATCTCGGTGATGGGGGTGGAATCGTGCCGCTTAAACCACTCGCCGGACGCCTCGCCCTTTGCGACCCGCCGCGCGAGGACGATCTCGAAGGCGCGCTCACCGAGGGCAAGTTCGGGGACCTCGGGTTCTGGGGCGCGCAGGTCTTCGGAGTGCAGCTTGTAGAGGGAGTAGACCTGCCAGTCCAGCTCCTCTTGCAGGGCGATCATCTGAGTTTGCAGAGAGTGCCAATTAGCTCGAGCTGCGCCCATATCATCGAAAGATGTGGATCGAATTAGTACATCGGGGCTAGCGGATGCGGAATCCCTAGCAAGCGCGTCGAGGTTAACTCCAACAGTCGGATACGAGTCGGGGATTGGGAATTCTTCGAGCTTGTTTCCTGTGAACTCGAACCGATGCTCCCACAACTCGTCCGAGATCCCTCCGCCAACTCCCCCGTTCCCCTTCGATTGGCTTACTTGTTTCATCCAGAAGCAGGCGGTTGAGCTATTCAGTAGGCCGATTAGCTTCAGATGCTCCTCCTCGCTCGCCTCTTCTTTTAGTTTTATCACTGGCGCGTGACGGTTGAAAATTTTACCGCCCCGATCGAGCGCAAAATGATTATGTGTTGTCACGAACGCGAAGGTGATGGACAGCGGAGTGCTGTAGGCGGAGGGAGTGTATTGCATGTAGTCCCACCAGTTTAGGCCTGCAGCAGCCATGTCGCCTTGAAAGGTTCTGCGTGTTTCGAGAACGCGACGGGTCGGCCACAGCTCCTTGAGCAGCGCTTCTTTGTTGGCATGCTCGGTGTACGGGGAAATGATCGATTCTTGGGGTTTGGTTTGCCAGTTCCTCACCGCCTCGCCTGTCATGAAGGGAACGGGGCCACCGAGACTAGTTGAGATGCGATTCGCTAGGTGGGCGGGGCGCAGGTAGGCGCCATCGGCACCGACTCTGACTGCTCGGCCAATTGGAGGAACGATTGCCGTTCGGAGGCGCTGGGACCTGGCGGCGTCCATCTTCTCTACCATCTCAAGTCCTCCGTTGGTGAGGATCCATGGATGCCGAGAGAAGTACCTTTCGCGTTCGAGGTCGTCTACAGAGACCCACTGGCTGGTTGTTCCAGGGTTATCGATCTGGTCGACAATTGCCGTCCATACGAGACCATCCTCGCCGTGATCTGGTGCTTTCGGTTCGCCCTGGATGCTGCGTACCGCGCGGACTCTGACTTGACGTTCGGTTCCTGCTCTACGTCGACCGACGAGAATGACGGTAGGTGTTCCGTGCTCTGGAATGTAGGCGCCGGAAGTGTCGATAACCTCTGTGAGTTCAACCTTGTGGGCAAAATAATCAGTGATTAGCGAGGTGCCGAAGTCGCGTTTCATGAACGAATTTGAGGTGATCTGTCCCACCATTCCGTACCCGCGAGTGTCCCTGCCCGGCGCTTTCGCGAGCTGAAAAAATCTTTCGGCGAATGGGACAGAGAGTGCATATGTCCCCTCGCATGATGCGTACAAGCTCCGATACAAAACATTCAGCTTCTTATCCTTCACCGTGATATAGGGGGGATTCCCCACCACCACGTCATACCTCCCCCGCTCCAAAATCCCCGGATAGTCATCCAGGTCCTCCGTCGCATAGGAGAAGTCCACCAGCCGCTTACCGGTGTCCGGATTAAAGAGATCGATCTCCTGCTGTCGGTCCTCGATCAACGAGTCGCCCACCGCCAAGTGCACCGGCCAGTCGTACCGCCCCGCCTCCGCCAGCGTCCGCACATTCGCCGCCGCCATCGCCGCCAGCAGCAGCCGGAACCGGGCGATGGCCACCGCGAACGGGTTGATGTCCACCCCGTGCACGGAGTTCAGCGCGTCCCGCACCCGCTCGTGCACATCCCGGCCCGGCTGCCGTTCCGCCCACAGCTTCACCATCCGCCGGAACGCGCCCAGCACGAAGTGACCCGACCCGCACGTCGGGTCGATCATCTTCAGCTCGCCGAACCGGCCGCCCAGCTCCCGCACCACCGGGCTCATCGTCCGGTCGAGGATGAACTCCTCCACGAACTCCGGCGTCTGGAGCAGCGCGTACGTCTTCCGCGCCGCCTCCGACAGGTCCTGGTACAGGTCCCCCAGGAAGCGGGTGTCCCAGCCCTCCGTGCCGTCCTCGTTCAGCGGGTCCGTGAAGTCGTGGACCAGTGGCGGAAGAGCGCCCTCCGTACCGGTGGAGTCGGCCGCACCGGCCGCCCCCGCGTCACCGGCCGCGCGCTCCCGCCAGAACTCCACGAGCGCACGGGCCCCGTCGTGCGAGATCGGGATCTGGTAGAGCGGGTTGCGCTCCCGGTCGAACAGGAGCCTGCCGGCCTGGCCCTCGCCCAGTTCCGCGAACGCCCTCTCCAGCCAGCCCCGGTACGTGGGGTTCTCGATCGCCTCGTCCTCCACGTACTGGGCGAACCGGGCCTCCGCCAGGTCGCGGCGCTCCGCGTCCGGACCCGTGATGTACGGCTCCGGGACGAGCCGGTTGTCCTCGCAGAACCGGACGAAGACCGTGCCCAGCACCCACGCCACCGCCACCTGCGTGACCCGCTCGCCCAGCCACGCGCTCCAGGTCGCAGCCGTGCGCCCCAACTTCCGGGCCTCCTCGTGCTCCGCCCGCAGCCGGCCCGCGACAGCCTCCGCGTTCCGTACGGCCTCCGCGCGCTCGGGGGGAAGCTCCGCGACGCGCTCCTCCAGCCAGGTGTCCCACCTCGGGGCCTGGGAGGGAACGGCGAAGGTCGCGCACGCCTTCCCGTGCTCCGTACGCAGCGGCTTGAGGACCTTGTCGCCCTCCGCCACCTGCTGGTCGAGATCGTTCTCGACCGCCTTCACCTGCTTGATCAGGTCGGTCAGCAGTGCCTTGCCCTCGCGGTCGATCACTTCTGCACGTCTCCCGTTGTCGCGTTCGCGTTCACTGCCGACGTACTCCGTACGCCGCCGCCCTCTTGTTCGTCGCCGCGGTGGACGTTCAGCGCCCAGCCGTCCGGCAGCGGGATCCACTCGCCCAGCCCCGCCTGGTGCGGGACCGCCGTCCGTCCCAGCCGGGGTGGCCGCGCCGGATCGCTCTGCGGGCACAGCAGCCACAGTCCGGCCCGGCCGTCCCGCGCCTGCTCCGCCAGCCGGTCGAGCACGCCCATCGCGTCGTAGCGCGCGAGCACCCCTGCATCCGTGAGGAGGACGGGGGACTGGAAGCCCGCCACGGACAGCAGCTCGCCCACGCGCGGCTCGACCGCCGCCCACGCGGTGCGTGCGTACTCCGCGAACTTCATCGCGCCCTTCGAACCCGGCGGAGCCACGTCCGCGCGCAGGATCGTCTCCCAGGTCGGTTTGGGGCGGGCGTCGACCAGGTCGTGCAGGGCATCCAGGAACAGTTCGGTCACCGAAACGGGCCGGGCACCGAAGCGGTCGCTCGTCAACTCCCGTACGGCATCCCGTGTGAGTGCCGTACGTACGGTCAACACGCGGAAGCCGTCCCGCCTCGCCGATGCCAGCAGACGTTCCTCGGCCGCCCAGGCACCTGCGTTCTCCGCGTCGTCTGAGTAGCGCCGCGCGGAGATGGTGGCGGTCGCCTGGCGGCGGCCCTCCGAGGAGAGGAAGCTGGAGGCGATATCGGACCGACGAGGCAGGTAGCGCAGGGTGCCGGTGCTCTGGCGGGTGGACAGCACCAGCTCGAAGCCGGCGTCGCGCAGCGCCTTGGTCAGCCGACCGCCGCTCAGCAGCGTCCGTTCCCCCCGCTCGTTGAGCAGCTCCGGGAAACGAGCCCGGACCCGCTCCTGGACCTCGGAGGGAGGCAGGCCCGGCTGGTCGGCGTCCGGCACACCCGGAATCCAGCGGACCAGCCCCGCCTGGGTCAGACGCAGCGCCCGCACCAGGGGCAGATCGCGCGGGTAGACCTCCAGCCGGGGCGTCGCTCCCGCGTTCCGGGACGCGGCCGCCGCGACGACGACCAGCCGGCGTTCGTCCCACTCGACCGTCTCGCTCGGCGGGGGGACCGCCGTCAGCTCCGTGAGGACGGTCGTCGCGGTCGGCAGGGTGTCCAGCTTCGCCAGCCGGTCCGCGACCCGCCCCAGCTGCTGCGCGTAGTAGAGGAGTCCGGGTGCGGACGGTGTCCGGGGCGCGTCGTTCTCGCCGACCTCCAGAGCCAGCAGGCCCGCGCCCATCGCCTCGTCGGCCGCGTCCCGGTTCGGGGCGTGCCGGAACTCGCTCTCCTGCGGCAGGAGTTGCTCGGCCTCCACCACCGCGCGGACCGCCGCCAGGGCCAGCGCGCGGCGCTGCTCGCGTTCCAGCAGCGTGGTGCCCCGGCGGACCGCCAGGGCGTCCGCGACCTCCGCCGCCGATGCCAGCCGGCCCGAGGTGTGCAGAAGCTCCAGGATCTCCGCGCGCAGCGCCCGTACCGTGGGATGCCTCTTCCACCGGGTGCGCTGCGTCTTCAGCATCTGCGGGATGCGGCCCGCCGACAGGCCCAGCGCCTCCGCGACGTCCTTCTGCTTCGGCCAGACGCCGACCTCGGACGGCAGCTCGCCACGCTCGTTCGGCAGCCGCAGCAGCAGCCGGACCATCTCGCACTCGTTGCGGTTCGAGCCGTCCTTCTTCAGCTCCGGTACGAAGATCGTGGCCAGGGCGTCCAGGCTGACTCCGCGCAGCGCGCGCTGCGGCAGTGAATCGGAGTCCGTCGCCCCGGCGTTGGCCAGCTCGCCCGCCACGGCCTCCTCGGCCGCCGAAAGCTCGGCCCTCGCCTCCTTGCGGCCCTGCGGGGTGAGCGGGGCAGCCGGTAGTTCGGCAAGACGCCGACGCCACTCCTTGATCCGGCCCAGCACCTCCCGGCGGGTCTTGGCTCCGAGCCCCGGTGCGTTCACCAACTGCCGCTGGCTGTAGTCCAGCAGCTCACCGACCGTGTTCACCTTCAGCCCGTACACGAAGGACACCGCCGCCGGGCCGAGGCCCGACGCCGAGACGGCCGTGGTGCGGTCCGCCTGCGCGGCCTGCCGGTCACGCAGCCGCTCCGCACTGTCCTCCTCGGCGTCCGCGATCCCCGCCTCGGGCGTACGGGGACGGGCCGACACCTGTTCATCGGCGTCCGGGACGGTCCGGGAGCGGCGGGTGGAGGGCTTGGCCTCGTCCATCGCCAGGAAGGTCTTCTTCCAGGCGTCCCGCATCGGCTTGAGATCGCGGAAGCGCTGCGAGGCGTCGCGGTGGAGTGCCGTACGGAAGAAGGCGACCAGTCCGTCCTTGACCGCCGGGTCGAACGCGTCTCCCGCGATGGTCGGGTACGGCTCCCGCTTCGGGTCGGTCTGCCGGGCGGACACCTTGCCGTCGCCCCACAGCGGCAGCTCGCGCGATGCCATCTCGTGGAGCGTCACCGCCAGGGCGTACCGCTCGGCGTGCGCGTCGTACACCGAGCGATCGGTGAGCGTACCGATGAACGGGTCGAGATAGCCGTCCGTGCCCGCACCTGTCTCGTGCACCGGATAGCCGGCGAGCGAGAAGTCGATCAGCACCAGCTCGCGGGTACGGTTCGGGCGGATCCGGATCGCGATGTTGTCCGGCTTGATGTCCCGGTGCCAGACTCCCTCGCCCTCCAGGAAGTCCACCGCCCCGAAGAGATAGTCCCCGTACGCCTCCAGCTGGTCCACCGACAGACGGCCGGAGTCGCGCAGCTGACGGGCCACGGTCTCCTCGCGGCGCCTGGCCCGGGTCGAGCCCGGCGCGGCGGCGGTGTCCGGGTCGGCGGCCCGCTCGTCGCCCACGTACTCCATGACCAGCACCGTGCGGTGGGCGATGCGCTGAGGCTCCGGCTCGACGAGACGGATGATCCGTGAGTCGGCGCGCAGCCGCCCCATGACCTCGGCCTCGCGCACCAGCACCTCGGCGCGGCTGTCGGACAGCGCCACCTTCAGGACGGCCAGCGATTTGGAGAACCGCACCTCCGGCCCGGCAAGCAGGTCCCGCACCAGGAAGGCGCGGCTCGTCGACCCCGTACCCAGCCGGCGCCGGACCTCCCAGCGCCCCGCCAGCACGTCGCCCGCCACCGCGTCCAGCGGGTCCTTCTCCGGTACGGGGGCCAGCGGCGCGGCGGCCGGGGGGGCTGGTACAACCGGATCGGCGGATACGGGCTCGGTGAGGTCCTCCTCGACGACCTCCAGCATCTCCAGAAACTCGTCCACCGACGACAGCCGGGTATCCACCTCGTACGCGGTGGCAGCCTGCACCAGCTCGTCGATGTACCCCGACAGGCCGTCCACGACCGCGCTGGGACGCAGTCCCTCGCCCGCCTCGAACCGGGCCAGCAGCTCGGCCTGGCTGGCGGCCGGGGCCCTGAGCGTGGCCAGCAGGTAGGTCAGCACGCCCAGCCCGTACACGTCCAGGCCGACAGGATCGGGCTTCAGCGCGGTCAGCTCAGGCGCCAGATAGGGGTCCGCGCCCTCGGCGAGGTGCGCGCCCGCACGGGAGAGTGTCGTGGGCGCAAGACGGTCACCGCCGCCGGGGCCACCCTGCTCGGAGCCGCGCTGGACGGCGATCTGCCAGTCGGAGATCTGCAGGAACGGGCTGAGCCACCCCGCGTCCTCGCCGTCCGAGCCGTTCGCGCCCCGGGGGCGCGGCATCAGATGAATCGCGCGTGCCGCGAGACTGCGGTGGTAGATCCGTCGGCCGTGCGCCGAACGCACCGTCTCGGCGAGCTGGCGTACCAGTGCCATGCGGCTCAGGATGTCCAGCTTGGCTCCGTGCTGGAGCAGATACTCGTCCAGCCGCAGAGTTCGCGGGTCGTAGTCGAAGATCAGCGCGGGGCCCGCGGAGTGCCCGGACGGGTCGTACTGCTTCAGCTGCACGACTCCCGGGTGCCGGAAACGCCGCAGCACCGCGGCCTCCCGCCGTGCCGCGTTCTCCACCGAGGCACGCAGGCCGGCGTCCGAGCCGCGTTCCCGCAGATACACCCGCACCCGCGCTGCCTCTGGCAGATCGGTGTGCTTGGCCAGGTAGTCGGCCCAGGTGGGACCGGAATCGAAGGACTTGCGGTTCAGGAGGTAGGGGCCGACCTTGTACTCGGCGTCGCTGGGGGCGATGCCGATCTTCTTCAGCGCCCCGGCCACGGCACGCGAACGCACCGCGTCGATCCGGCGCTGGTCGTAGGCCGGAGGCTCCTTCAGCATCACGACGAGCTGCGGGACGGTGTGGACGCCGTGCCGGTCATGGGCCGGGAGACGGTTCCTCAGCGCGGAGTCGGTGAAGCACACCGCCTCCGAGACCCAGACCCGTACGCCCTGGCTCTCCAGCAGTCCCGCCAGCTCCTTGGCCTTCCGGTTCGCCAGGTGCAGGGGGTTGCCGTGCGAGACCGCCCGGCCGCCGGGCCGGGTCTGCAACCACGAGCCGTTGCGGGACTCGACCGAGCCGTGCCAGTCCTTCAGCTCGATGAGGTGCACACCACCCGGAGCGATGACCAGGAGGTCCACCTCGCGGACGTGACCGGTGTTGGCGGTGAAGGTGAAGTTCGACCAGGCCCGCCAGGGATCGTTGTCCGGCAACTCGGCGCGGATGGCCTCCAGGCCCCGCCGCTCGTGCGGGAACTCGGATTCCGTGACCGTTTCCCAGCGGCCTTCCCGCATACGCCGTCCCCGCTCCGCTTCCGTGGTGTCCGGGGATTCGCGGCGTCCTGTTCGCTTCAGCCACGGAGAAATCCCCCGACCGATCGTATCGGCTGGGCGCGATTGCCTGCGCCTGTCGCGGGGGCTTCGGAATCTCGTGGGCGGTGCTTCGCCGGACACCGGGGAACGTCGAGTGGCGGTATCGCGGTGATGCTTCGTGACGGGCGTGGAGCCTGAGGCAGAATCATGACCCATGATTCGTTCCCCAACGGACTGCTGTGTCTCTCCGAACGGACTGCTGCATGCGGTACGGTGGTGAGGTAGCTGGCTGAGGGGCACGCCTTCACGTCTGCTTTGTGGTCATTCAGTGATGTCTGGATCAACGGGAGGGCAGATGGAGGAGCGGAAGGCCCGGGCGAAGTCCGCCGTGGCGCTGGGGATGATCTGTGCGCTGACGGCCGCGTTCTGGCAGTTGGCCCGTACCGGCAGCGTGGACCAGGGGCTGGAGGCCGGTGGGATGGTGTTCGTCGCCGTGGTCAGCCTGGCCTTCATCGTCCTGACCTACGTGGGGTCCGACTGAGCACCGACAGGCATGATGGGGCGGACCCGGCACACGTACGTGGGTGGCACGAGAGGACAGGAGCCGAAGGTGGAGAAAGCGTCGAATGTGCCGCTGTCGCGTGCGCTGGACGCTGTGCGCGGCGCGTTGACCCAACCGGATGCCGTTCACTTCGTCATGCTGCTGGCCCTCCTGCGCCACGAGGCGCAGCGCGACGACTTGATGGAGACGTCGCAGGCGGAGCACGCCTGGAGCGGAGTTCTGGGCCGGGGCCTGTGGATGCGGGACGGACGCGATGTCGTGTCGGAGGTCATGCGCGGCCTGGGGGAGTGGCAGGCGCACCACAGGGAACTGCGGGACCTGCCGCCTGACCTCACGGACGTTCGGGGGGCCGATCTGGAGCCGCTCGTCCACTGCGTGTCCACGGCTCAGGACCTGGCGACGTTGTTCGAGGACTGCCTGGAACACGTCCAGAGGTCGGCCAAGGGAGGGGACTACTACACCCCCATGGACCTGGCCGGACTGGTGTCCGGCCTGATGGAACCTCGTCCGGGCGAGAGCGTCTACGACCCGGCATGCGGCTCCGGCGGCTTCTTGCTCAAGGCCGATGAGTACGCGCGTACGCGGGGCGGGCAGCCCGGCGATACGGCTCTGTACGGACAGGACTCCAACCGGGCAGCGCTGGAAACGGCTGCGATCAACCTCACGGTGCACGGCGTTCCGAGCTCTCTGCACGGCCCGGCGTCCAGCCTGACCGAGGGCGGGTTCCAGGACCTGACCTTCGACGTGGTCCTCGCCAACCCGCCCTTCAACCAGACCGCGTGGTCCCAGCAGGGCCGGGAGATCCATCCCGACTGGCGTTACGGGGTCCCGCCGGCAGGAAACGGGAACTTCGCCTGGGCGCAGCACGTGGTGAGCAGGATGTCGCCCAAGGGGCCCGGCCGCGGAGCCTTGCTTCTGCCCACCGCCGCTGCCTCCACCACACGGTCCGCGGAACTCCAGATCCGTGCAAACCTCATCGAGAACGATGCCCTCAGCTGCGTGATCGAGCTTCCTGCGGGTCTACTCCCGCACGTACGTAACCCGGTGACGCTGTGGCTCTTCAACAGCAGCAAGAAAGGCGGCATGCCCTGGGGAGCGAGCGACCGGTCCGGGCACACCCTGCTGATCGACGCCAGCGATACCGCGGTCAAGGTCGCGCGCGGACGCCGGATTCTGCCGGACGACGCCAGAAGCCGCATCACGGCCACCTTCGCATCCTGGCGCGGTGCGCAGGACGAGGAGCCCTACGAGGACGTGCCCAGCTGGTGCAGATCGCTGTCGATCGAGGAGATCGCCGCTCAGGACTACGACGTTCTGCCTTCCCGCCGTGTCGGCGCGCCCGTAGTGGAGGCTGGCCACGGCGATGACAAGGAGCGGGTGGGCGACTTGACCCAGGAGCTGTACGGCCTCTTCGACATGTCCCACCGGCTGGAGGCCGAGCTGCGCGATCTTCTGGAGCAGTGGTGAGCCCGGACCCCCTGGAGGAGCGCCTGAGCCGACTGCCCCGAGGCTGGCGAGCAGCCCCCCTGGAGCGGCTGCCATGGGTTCAGGACATCCGCTACGGCATCACCCGGCCCGGTGCGCACGAGGACGACGGCGTAGGGATGGTCCGAGCCTCCGACATCCAGGAGGGCCGACTCCTCAGCGAGGAACCGAGGAGGATCAGTCCCCTCACCCACAAGGCGAATGCCCGCAGCGAGGTGAGGGTGGGGGATGTACTCATCGTGCTCGTGGGGAGAGTTGGTGAGACAGCTCTGGTGACCGAGGCGCACGAAGGATGGAACGTGGCCCGTACGGTCGCACTGGTGCGCACGACGGGTCCGGACCAGGCAGCCTGGCTCAGACTGTGGCTGAGGTCGTCGTACGTCCGGGCCTGGTGCGACAGGCACGTCAGAGGCTCTACGCTGCAACGCACTCTCAACCTGAAGGACCTGCGCGGGCTCCCCGTGCCGCTGCCGCCCGCAGGAGCCGAGGCGGCACTTCTCCGGACGGTGAAGGCAGCAGAGGGAAAGATGTCGGTGAACAGGCGTATCGCGGAATGCGCCATGTCGCTGAGCGACGCGCTGTTCGCCGTCGAGGCGCGGAACAGGGGAGCCTGGCCCGAACGATCCTTTGGCGCGGTGACGCACTTGCGCATGGGGCAAGTGGCGCGCCCCCGTGAGGGTGCCTCTTCCCCAACAGGGGTGCTCCCGAAAGACGGTGTGCCTTTCCTCGCGCCTGCGGACGTGCTGCGCAAGGGCCTTCCGTACGTCTCGCGGACAGAGGCCTGGCTGGTATCCCCTGACGGGGACTCCGTGTGCGCTCCCCAGTCCCTTCTCCTCGCGACCAGGGAGGACGGCGTGCATGCTGTCCTGAACGAGGTGCCGGTAGTGCCCGGGCGAGGCGTGCTGGCCCTGCATACCGAGACGTTGGCCGACACGTACTGGCTCCTGCACGAAGTCCGATCCCGAAGCAGGGAGCTCACCGCTGCGGCCCAAGGGCCGGGGGGGCGCGAACTGAGCCGCAACGCGTTGGCTTCCTCTGTACTCCATTGGCCCCCGTCTTCCATGCGTGAGCGGTTCGCACAGGTCGTCGGCAGGCTCCACATGCGCGCGAGAGAGGCTCACGCGGAGAACGCGGTTCTCAGTAGGTTGCCGGACGGCCTCTTGGACAATTTCCTCGACGGAGCGGCTGTTGACGAGGGCGGGGGGAGTGCCCGGCGCCACTCCCCATGGCCCACGCCGGGGCCGCCCGGCGCCTGCGTGCCCAGATCGGCGTACACCTGACCCTGGGGAAGTGTGGGCGCAGCGTGTGAAGCCAGGCCAGTGTGACCACGGTCTTCTCCACCCCGCCCAGCCCGCTCACCGCCGCCAGTGTGGGATGCCCGTCCTCCGTCGCCGGCACCGGTGCACTTCCAGGTCGGCGGCACCTCCTCCCGCGCACGGCTCCGGACACACGGATGCGCAGACACTCTCGGACTGGACGACCTGGGGCATGCCGTCGGTATGGGCAATTCGTACGGGTGGCTGTACGAGTCACGCACACCACCCCGCGTCTTTCACAGGTTCTCCGCCCTCCGAACCGCCCCCTGTGACACCGTGGATCAACTGATGACCCGGGTGTCCGGGCATCCGCGAAGGGGGACCTTGATGCGACTTCGTACCGCCGCGGCCTCGGCCGTGCTCGTCCTGTGCGCCACGGCGGGCGCGGCGGCCTGTTCGTCCTCGCCGGACGCCGCGGACGCCACCCGGCCCGCCGCCCCCACCGCGCCGGCTCCCGTGGAAGGCCTGGCGGGGAACATCGAGACGGGCGAGCGCCAGGCGGGCCCGCCCGAGTTGAACGGGCAGAGCGTGGCCGGTCCCGCGAAGTGCGCGACCTCCGCCTCCGAGATCCCGGCGGCCTGCGCCCTCGACCTCACGTTCGCCGACGTCACGGAGGGGGAGCGGGCCGCGGAGCCGCCCACTCTGCCGTAGCGCCCGGCCCGCGAACGAGTGGGAGCGACGCAACTGGAGGGCGGCACGCCATCGGCGTGCCGCCCTCCAGTTCTGTGTCCCGCCCCGGCTTCGGCGTTCCTGCCCGCTCTCCGGCGCACGGGCGACGCAGGTCACCAGGGGCACCACGGGGCCCATGCGTCACAGGAGCCCCTTCCGTCCGTCACAGCGATCTCTTAGTCTCACATCCTGTTCACATGTGACAACTGATGACCTCGCTACAGAGGTCAGGCGCGGGGGTAAGGAAGCATGCGTGGAAACTGGCGCTCGAAGTTGAGCGTTCTCGTCGGTGCGTCGGCACTTGCGTTCTCGGCCGTCACCGCGACGCCGGCGCTGGCCGACGACGCACCGGAGGCCCCCCTCGAAGTGCAGGTGCCCGCGGACGTGGAGATCGTCGAGGGCATCGCCCCGGAACCCGGGACCGAGGTCCCCTTCCCGGTGGGCGGGACGGAGACGACGGGAACGGCGGACGCGGTGGCATCCGCGATGGCCGCTCCGCCCTCGAACACGTGCCTGGGCGCGACCGCCGCCTACGGCTCCAGCGGGTGCTTCCAGCACAACGGCGACATCGTCTGGGCGGGCGACACGAAGAAGGACGGCATGTCGGCGGCCATCGGTGTCTATACCGACTACGGCCGAGCCGAGGCGGTCTGCATCAACAAGCTCGGCGTGAACACCTGGGCGACCTGCAACAAGGACTACCGCGAGACCGGCAACGTACGCCTGCGGGTTCTGCGGTACGACGGCGACACCGGCAAGTTCTACCAGCCCGAGGCCTGGTCCGGCTGGATCCCGGTCGACGGCGAGTACTGACCCGACCTCCTCGGAGGGCGAGCCGGACCACACTCCGACTCCGCTCGCCCTCACGAGGGTGCGGAACGCACGAGGGCGTGGCGCACACGAAAAAACCGGACCAGCCTCTGCTGGTCCGGTTCTTCAATCCGGAAGTGCCCCCGGCAGGATTCGAACCTGCGCACCCGGCTCCGGAGGCCGATGCTCTATCCCCTGAGCTACGGGGGCGTATCGCGGTGCTGCTCTGCGACGGGTGAAACACTACCAGCTCCCACGGGGTGTCCGTGAACAGGTATTCCGCCGTGGCTCCGCGCCCCTTCCTCCCGGCCGGGAGGCCCGTGCGACCGGTGTCCACCCGTCCGGGGCGGAAGTGGACAAAACTCGGACGCCGCCCCTCCCGCCGACCTACTCTCGAAGGGTGTCAGGGGCGTACGGCCGCGTGCTTGTTGTCGACGACAACAAGGTCATCCGGCAGCTGATCAGGGTCAATCTCGAGCTGGAGGGCTTCGAGGTCGTGACCGCGGCCGATGGCGTCGAGTGCCTGGACCTGGTCGAGCGGGTCCGCCCCGACGCCATCACCCTCGATGTCGTGATGCCCCGGCTGGACGGTCTGGAGACCGCCACCCGCCTGCGCGCCGATCCCCGCACCCGCGGCCTTCCCATCGCCGTCATCAGCGCCTGTACGCCCTACGAGGTCGACGCGGGCGTGGCGGCCGGGGTCGACGCGTTTCTGGCGAAGCCGTTCGAGCCGAGCGAGCTGGTGCGGATCATGCGCCGACTGGTGACGGGGGAGGAAGAGCCCTCGGTGGACGGGCGGCACGGCGCCGGGCGGGCGGGGAGCACCGCCGGCTGACCGGGGCGTCGAAGCCGGGGCCCTGGCGGCCACGGCGGGCCCCGGCCGGTCAGGGCGGTGGAACGTGGCCCCGGCCGGTCAGGGCGGTGGAACGTGGCCCCGGCCGGTCAGGGCGGTGGAACGTGGGCCCCGGCCGACCGGATGGCGAAACCGGGTCGCGAAGTGCCCCCCTCTCTCGCCTACGCTTGACCCGTGACCCCCGCCGACCTCTCCCGGACCGTGCTGCACGCCGTGCGCCGCGCGGTCGACGAGGATGCGTTGCGCGCACCCGTGCCCGCGCGCGTGCGAGTGGAGAGGACACGGCCCGGCGGTAGCGGGGACTACGCCTGTGCCGTCGCGCTCCAGCTCGCCGGGCCCGCCGCGCTGCCCGCCCTGGAGGTCGCCCGCATCCTGCGGGAACGCGTCGCCGCCGAGCCCGGCGTCGGGCGGGTCGAGATCACCGGGCCGGGGTTCCTGAGCTTCACGCTCGACGCCCCGGCCGAGGGCGACCGGGCCGTGCTCGACGCCGTACGGGAACAGGGCCTCGCGTACGGGCACGGGGACGCGCTCCGGGACGAGGTCCTCCAGCTCCACCACGCGCGGGAGGTGCGCGCCGCCGTCACCGCCCATGCCGTGCGCCGGCTCGTCATCTCCCAGGGCGCCCGGGCCCGGATCAGCTGCGAGGAGGCGCCCGACCCGGACTGGGCCCGCCTCGGCGTCACCGTCGACACGCACGGGACGCCCCCCGTGCCGCACACCGGCATCCGGCCCGTCCCCGCCGCGGCCACCGCGGGGGAGCTGCTGGAGCGGCTCGGGCCCGACGCGGCCCTCTGGGGGCTCCTGCGGCCCGCCGGGCACGACCGCGCCGCCCTCGGACCCGAACTGCTCGTCCAGGGTGAGACCAACCCGCTCTTCCGGGTGCGCTACGCCCACGCCAGGACCCGTGCCCTCACCCGCGGGGCCGCCCTCCTCGGCTTCACCGCCGAGCCCGCCCCGTACGGCGGAAGCCACGCCGAGCCCGCCCCGCACGCCGAAGACCACGCCGAGGGCCAAGCCCCGTACGACCGCGCCGCCCGCCCCCTCCTCGACCTCATCGCCGACCACCCCGGCGTCCTGCTCGCCGGAGCTCGTCACCGCGCGCCCGACCGGGTCGCCCGGCAGCTGGAAGCCGTCGCGCACGCGTTCTTCGACTTCCACGACTCCTGCCCGTCCCTGCCCGCCGGTGACGAGAAACCCTCGGCCGCCCACCGCTCCCGGCTGGCTCTCGCCGAAGCCGCCGGGACGGTGCTGGCAGGCGGCCTGTCCCTCCTCGGCATCCGTGCGCCCGAACACCTCTGACGCGATCAGAAGAGACCCGAGAGAACCATCACGATGAGCCGCTCCGCACACCCCGCAGGACCCCGCCACGCCGACGTCTTCACCGAGGGCCATTACTCCGCGCCCGCCGCCGACCTCAACGTCCTCGACGAGAAGGTCTGGTCGCGTACCGTCACCCGCGACGCGGACGGCGCCCTCACCGTCGGCGGGATCGCCGTCGCCCGGCTCGCGGAGGAGTTCGGCACGCCTGCCTACTTCCTCGACGAGAGCGACTTCCGGGCCCGCTGCCGCGCCTGGGCGGATGCCTTCGGGCCGGACGCCGACGTCTTCTACGCCGGGAAGGCCTTCCTCTCCCGTGCCGTGGTGCGCTGGCTCAAGGAGGAGGGGCTGAATCTCGACGTCTGTTCCGGTGGTGAGCTGACCACCGCACTGGACGCCGGGATGCCCGCCGAGCGCATCGCCTTCCACGGCAACAACAAGACCGTCGCCGAGATCGAGCGGGCCGTCGAGGCCGGCGTCGGGCGGATCGTGCTCGACTCCTTCCAGGAGATCGTCCGCGTCGCCCACATCGCCCAGCGGCACGGCGTCCGCCAGCGCGTGCAGATCCGCGTCACCGTCGGCGTCGAGGCCCACACCCACGAGTTCATCGCCACCGCGCACGAGGACCAGAAGTTCGGGATCGCGCTCGCCGACGGGCAGGCCGCCGAGGCCGTGCGCCGCGCGCTCGCCCTCGACGGGCTCGAACTCATCGGCGTCCACTCGCACATCGGCTCGCAGATCTTCGACATGGCCGGCTTCGAGGTCTCCGCCCGGCGCGTGGTGCAGCTGCTCGCCGAGATCCGCGACGAGCACGGCGTCGAGCTGCCCGAGATCGACCTCGGCGGCGGTCTCGGTATCGCGTACACCTCCGAGGACGACCCCCGCGAACCGCACGAGATCGCCAAGGCGCTCAGCGACATCGTCACCCGCGAATGCGAGTCGGCGAAGCTGCGCACCCCCCGTATCTCCGTCGAGCCGGGGCGGGCCATCGTCGGACCCACCGCGTTCACGCTGTACGAGGTCGGCACGATCAAGCCCCTGGAGGGGCTGCGGACGTACGTCAGCGTCGACGGCGGCATGTCGGACAACATCCGCACCGCGCTGTACGACGCCGAGTACAGCGTCGCGCTCGTCTCCCGCACCTCGGACGCCGAACCCATGCTCGTCCGGGTCGTCGGCAAGCACTGCGAGAGCGGCGACATCGTGGTCAAGGACGCGTTCCTGCCCGCCGACCTGGCCCCCGGCGATCTGATCGCCGTCCCCGCCACCGGCGCGTACTGCCGTTCCATGGCGAGCAACTACAACCACGCACTGCGCCCGCCGGTCGTCGCGGTCCGCGACGGAGAGGCGCGCGTCATCGTCCGGCGCGAGACGGAGGAAGATCTCCTGCGCCTCGATGTCGGCTGATGAAATAGTCATCTCAGGATCCGGACGGGGGTCAGGAACTCCCGTCCGGTGAGTGAGACTGGTCCACACATGAGCATGACCCTCCGGCGATTGGGGGGTGGGAGAAGAAGCGGGGCTGGGTGCGTGCAGCTGCAAGGCGGAGGATTGAGGCATGGCAGAGCCATGGTGATTGACGACAACGCCGGAGGGGGCCCCTCCCTGCTCGAGCGAAGCCGAGAGCTTGGGGGAGTGCGTGCCCAGCCCCGTGACGCCGCCCCCCAATCGCCGGAGGGTCTAGGTATGAGAAACGAGGTCGGATGATGCGTACGCGTCCGCTGAAGGTGGCGCTGCTGGGCTGTGGAGTGGTCGGCTCAGAGGTGGCGCGCATCATGACGACGCACGCCGACGACCTCGCGGCGCGCATCGGCGCGCCCGTCGAGCTCGCCGGTGTGGCCGTCCGCCGGCCCTCGAAGGTGCGTGAGGGCATCGACCCCGCACTGGTCACCACCGACGCGACCGCGCTCGTGCGGCGCGGCGACATCGACATCGTCATCGAGGTCATCGGGGGCATCGAGCCGGCCCGTGCGCTCATCACCACCGCCTTCGAGAACGGTGCGAGCGTCGTCTCCGCGAACAAGGCGCTGCTCGCCGAGGACGGCGCCTCCCTGCACGCCGCCGCCGAGAAGTACGGCCGCGATCTGTATTACGAGGCCGCCGTCGCCGGGGCGATCCCGCTGGTGCGGCCGCTGCGCGAGTCGCTCGCCGGGGACAAGGTCAACCGGGTGCTCGGCATCGTCAACGGCACGACCAACTTCATCCTCGACAAGATGGACACCAGCGGCGCCGGCTACTCCGAGGCGCTCGACGAGGCCACCGCCCTCGGGTACGCCGAGGCCGACCCGACCGCCGACGTCGAGGGCTTCGACGCCGCCGCGAAGGCCGCGATCCTCGCCGGGATCGCCTTCCACACCCGCGTCAAGATCGGCGACGTGCACCGCGAGGGCATCACCGAGGTCACCGCCGCCGACATCGCCTCCGCCCGCCGGATGGGCTGCACGGTCAAACTGCTGGCCATCTGCGAGCGCGCCGCCGACGGCGCCTCCGTCACCGCCCGCGTGCACCCCGCGATGATCCCGCTCAGCCACCCGCTGGCCTCGGTCCGCGAGGCGTACAACGCGGTCTTCATCGAGGCCGACGCCGCGGGCCAGCTCATGTTCTACGGTCCCGGCGCCGGCGGTTCGCCGACCGCCTCGGCGGTCCTCGGCGACCTCGTCGCGGTCTGCCGCAACAAACTGGGCGAGGCCACCGGTCCCGGTGAGTCCGCCTACACCCGCCTGCCGGTCAGCCCCATGGGCGAGGTCGTCACGCGGTACCACATCAGCCTCGACGTGGCCGACAAGCCGGGCGTCCTCGCCCAGGTCGCGACGGTCTTCGCCGAGCAGGGCGTATCCATCGATACGGTCCGCCAGCAGGGAAAGGACGGCGAGGCCTCCCTCGTCGTCGTCACCCACCGCGCGCCCGACGCCGCCCTCTCCGGGACCGTCGAAGCGCTGCGCAAGCTCGACACCGTGCGCGGTGTCGCCAGCATCATGCGTGTTGAAGGGGAGTAAAGGACCCATGACCAGCAAGGGCACCCACCAGTGGCGCGGCATCATCGAGGAGTACCGGGACCGGCTTCCGGTCACAGCTACGACGCCCGTCGTCACGCTTCGTGAGGGCGGTACGCCGCTCGTTCCGGCGCAGGTCCTCTCCGAGCGCACGGGCTGCGAGGTGCACCTCAAGGTCGAGGGCGCCAATCCCACCGGTTCGTTCAAGGACCGCGGTATGACCATGGCCATCACCCGGGCCAAGGAGGAGGGGGCGAAGGCCGTCATCTGCGCCTCCACCGGCAACACCTCGGCCTCCGCCGCGGCGTACGCGGTGCGCGCGGGCATGGTCTGCGCCGTCCTCGTACCGCAGGGCAAGATCGCGCTCGGCAAGATGGGCCAGGCGCTCGTGCACGGCGCCACGATCCTCCAGGTCGACGGCAACTTCGACGACTGCCTGACCCTGGCCCGCTCGCTCTCGGACAACTACCCGGTGGCGCTGGTCAATTCGGTCAATCCGGTCCGTATCGAGGGTCAGAAGACCGCCGCGTTCGAGATCGTCGACGCGCTCGGCGACGCCCCCGACATCCACGTCCTGCCGGTCGGCAACGCGGGCAACATCACCGCGTACTGGAAGGGGTACACCGAGTACGCCGGTGACGGCGTCTCGACCCGCTCCCCGCGCATGTGGGGCTTCCAGGCCTCCGGCTCGGCGCCCATCGTGCGCGGCGAGGTCGTCAAGGACCCGTCCACCATCGCCACCGCGATCCGCATCGGCAACCCGGCCTCCTGGGACTACGCGCTCGCCGCGCGCGACGAGTCGGGCGGCTTCATCGACGAGGTGACGGACCGGCAGATCCTGTCCGCGTACCGGCTGCTGGCCTCCCAGGAGGGCGTCTTCGTGGAGCCCGCGTCGGCCGCGTCCGTCGCCGGCCTGCTCAAGGCCGCCGAGGAGGGCAGGGTCGACCCCGGCCAGCGCATCGTCTGCACGGTCACCGGCAACGGCCTCAAGGACCCCGACTGGGCCGTCGCGGGCGCCCCGCAGCCGGTCACGGTCCCGGTCGACGCGGCCACCGCCGCCGAGAAGCTCGGACTCGTCTGATCCGGCCCCGGGCCGGCCGCGGCCGACCCGGGGCAACCGCGACAACCCGGCCCAACCAGCCCTTTTCCGGGGCGGAGAGCGCATGCGAGGCGGGCGACACGCATCGTGCGCCTCCTGTGCGCCCTATGTCGCCACAGAACCTTCCTTCGATAAGCTGTACCCCATCCGCCCGGCATCCGCCCGCCGGACCGCCAGGCCTGCGGTCCCCGTCGTGGCCGTCGGGCAGGCCGCCGGATTCCCGCACCGTTTCGGAGCCCTCCGCACAGCCGCGACCCCCACTGCCATGACCCCCGCCGTTCGCACCCGCCCATAGCCCCGCCCTCACGCCCCGCCGCCGCAGAGCCACCCGCACTGCATCCCCGCCGCCTTACAAGGAGTGGTCCGACCGATGGCCGGTCCCGCGTTCCGAGCCGCCGCCGTCAGGGTGCGCGTCCCCGCAACCAGCGCCAACCTGGGCCCGGGTTTCGACGCCCTGGGCCTCTCGCTGGGGCTGTACGACGACGTCGTCGTCCGGGTCGCCGACTCCGGGCTGCACATCGACATCGCAGGTGAGGGCAGCCAGACGCTGCCCCGCGACGAGAGCCACCTGCTCGTGCGCTCCCTGCGCACCGCGTTCGACCTGCTCGGCGGCCAGCCCCGCGGGCTGGAGATCGTCTGCGCCAACCGCATCCCGCACGGCCGCGGCCTCGGCTCCTCCTCCGCCGCCATCTGCGCCGGAATCGTCGCCGCCCGCGCCGTGACGACCGGCGGCGACGCCCGCCTCGACGACGCGGCCCTGCTGGAGCTGGCGACCGAGATCGAGGGGCACCCCGACAATGTCGCGGCCTGTCTGCTCGGCGGCTTCACGCTCGCCTGGATGGACGGCGGCGCGGCCCGGGCGATCAGGATGGATCCCGCCGACTCCGTCGTCCCGGTGGTCTTCGTCCCCGGACGCCCGGTGCTCACCGAGACGGCGCGCGGCCTGCTCCCGCGCACCGTCCCGCACGTCGACGCGGCCCTCAACGCCGGCCGGGCGGCCCTGCTCGTCGAGGCCCTGACCCGTCGGCCCGAGCTGCTGCTCGCCGCCACCGAGGACCGGATCCACCAGGAATACCGGGGTCCCGCCATGCCGGAGAGCGTGGAACTGGTCAACCGTCTGCGCGCCGACGGTGTGCCCGCGGTCATCTCCGGCGCGGGGCCCACGGTCCTCGCGCTGACGGAGGAAGGCTCGGCCGACAAGGTCGCCCGACTGGCGGGGGAGGGCTGGGCGGCGAACCGGCTGGCCCTCGACGCGACGGGCGCCAGTGTGCTGCCGCTGGCCGCGTAACCGCATGTGATTACCGGTGAGCGAGAGGGGGAATGTTTGTTGGAGCCGGTAGTGTTAACCTCAAGTCTGCAACCGACGTCTTTGAGGCGCGTTGCTTCGTGTCCCCCTCCGGGACCACCATTCTTCCGGGAGCCTCCCCAACTGCCTGAGCAGCCTGCCTGAGCAGTTTCGAGCACGCTCCGGAACCGGCACGACACCCCTCGCTGGTCCAGGAGTGGGCCGAGCAGGGGGATCTCGCGCCGGACCCCGTACGTTCATCTCTCCGCCGTACCCGGCGGACCACCGCCCCGGCAAGGTCCGCGATCCAGCAAGATCAACAGACCGCAGTCGGACAGCACAACCGGTCGCCGAGCCAGAAGGCCGACGTCCGCTCCAGGGAAGGACCCTTCGTGAGCGACACCACCGATCTGATGGGCGTCACTGCCGACAAGAACGTCGACAGCGCCGCGCCCGCCGAAGGTGCTGCCACTGGCACCACCGCACGGCGCCGCCGCTCCGGCACCGGCCTCGAGGGCATGGTCCTGGCCGAGCTGCAGCAGGTCGCGTCCGGCCTCGGCATCAGGGGCACCGCGCGGATGCGCAAGAGCCAGCTGATCGAGGTCATCAAGGAGGCGCAGGCGGGCGGCGGATCCGCCGCCCCCAAGACCTCCTCCAAGGCCGCCGAGGCCCCCGCCGAGGCGGAGAGCAAGCCGAAGCGCCGCGCGACCTCCAAGGCGCGCACCGGGGACGAGGGCGCCGCTGCCGCCGCCGAGAAGGACACGGCCGCCCAGCAGCAGATCGACATCCCCGGACAGCCGGCCAGCGACGACCAGCCCGCGGGCGAGCGTCGTCGCCGCCGTGCGACCGCGCAGGCGGGCAGCCCGGACACCAAGACCGAGGTCAAGGCCAAGGCGGAGCCCCAGGCCGAGCAGAAGACCGAGGAGCGGGGCGAGCCGAAGGGCGACGCCAAGGCCGAGGCCGCCGCCGACACGGCCGAGGGCCGTCGCGGCGACCGTCAGGGCCGGGGTGAGCGTGGCGACCGCGGTGAGCGTGGCGACCGCCGCGAGCGTCAGCGCGACCGCCGGGGCAAGGGCGACGACCAGGGCCAGCAGGGCGGCGGCGGGCAGCGCCCGCAGCGCCAGGGCCAGGGTCAGGGCCAGCAGAACCGTGACAACGGTCCGCAGGACGACTTCGACGACGAGGCGGGCGGCCGTCGCGGCCGTCGCGGCCGCTACCGGGACCGCCGGGGCCGTCGCGGGCGCGACGACTTCGCGAGCGACGTGCAGGTGGCCGACGACGACGTCCTGATCCCCGTCGCGGGCATCCTGGACATCCTCGACAACTACGCGTTCATCCGGACCTCCGGCTACCTGCCGGGCCCGAACGACGTGTACGTCTCGCTCGCCCAGGTCCGCAAGAACGGCCTGCGCAAGGGTGACCACGTCACCGGTGCGGTGCGTCAGCCCAAGGACGGCGAGCGGCGCGAGAAGTTCAACGCGCTGGTCCGCCTCGACTCGGTCAACGGCATGGCCCCCGAGTCCGGCCGCGGCCGGCCCGAGTTCCAGAAGCTGACCCCGCTCTACCCGCAGGACCGGCTCCGTCTGGAGACCGACTCCAACATCCTGACGACGCGGATCATCGACCTGGTGGCCCCGATCGGCAAGGGGCAGCGCGGGCTCATCGTGGCCCCGCCGAAGACCGGCAAGACCATGATCCTGCAGGCCATCGCCAACGCGATCACGGTCAACAGCCCCGAGTGCCACCTGATGGTCGTCCTCGTCGACGAGCGTCCGGAAGAGGTCACCGACATGCAGCGGTCGGTGAAGGGCGAGGTCATCTCCTCGACCTTCGACCGCCCCGCCGAGGACCACACCACCGTCGCCGAGCTGGCCATCGAGCGCGCCAAGCGCCTCGTCGAGCTGGGTCACGACGTGGTCGTCCTGCTCGACTCGATCACCCGCCTGGGCCGCGCGTACAACCTCGCGGCGCCGGCCTCCGGCCGCATCCTCTCCGGTGGTGTCGACTCGACCGCGCTGTACCCCCCGAAGCGCTTCTTCGGCGCCGCGCGCAACATCGAGGACGGCGGCTCGCTGACCATCCTGGCCACCGCGCTCGTCGAGACCGGCTCGCGCATGGACGAGGTGATCTTCGAGGAGTTCAAGGGCACCGGCAACATGGAGCTCAAGCTCGACCGGAAGCTCTCGGACAAGCGCATCTTCCCGGCGGTGGACGTCGACGCGTCCTCCACCCGTAAGGAGGAGATCCTGCTCGGCACCGACGAGCTGGCGGTCGTCTGGAAGCTGCGCCGGGTGCTGCACGCGCTCGACCAGCAGCAGGCGATCGAGCTCCTCCTGGACCGGATGAAGAAGACCCAGTCCAACGCGGAGTTCCTGCTCCAGATCCAGAAGACGACGCCGGGCAGCGGAAACGGCAACGACTGACGTTCGTCCGGCAGTTGAGCGCGAAGGCCTCCGTCACTCCGGTGACGGAGGCCTTCGCGCGTCCGCCGGCCCGGCCCGAGACCTTTGCCACACGGTGGACCGCCCGACGGCGCTCCGGCCGGGGCCGGCGGTGGCCGGGAAACCGCAGGTGGACGCCGGATCACCGGCCTGCCGCCGGCCCGTGCACCGCGCCTGCCGTCCGAGCCGGGCACACAGGCCCCTGTGCAACCCTTCTTGCTGCTCCGTCGTCTGATCAAGAGATGACAAACCCTCCCGGAACCATGGCTCCGGGGGCGCGGAGCAACAGGAGCGACGAGGAGACGCGTGAGCGAGCAGAGCAGGAGCACGGGCCGCATACGTGGCACCGGCAGCCGACGGCGGAAGCCCTCGGGCCGGCACCGTGCCAAGGTCGTCGCGGCCTGGACGGTGGCGGGCGTCGTGGTCGTCGGCGGGGCCGGACTCGGATACGCGTACATGGCGCTCGACGGCAACCTCTCCAGCATCGACATCGACGCCAAGCTCGGCGCCGACCGTCCCGACGACGTGGACGACGGCTCGCAGGACATCCTGGTGCTGGGTTCCGACTCGCGCTCCGGTGACAACGGGAAGTACGGCGTCGACGAGGGCGCGGCCCGCTCCGACACCGCGATGGTCGTGCACGTCGACAAGGGTCACAAGTCCGCGAGTGTCGTCTCGATACCGCGCGACACCCTGATAGACCGCCCCGCCTGCGAGAGCGACACGACGGGCGATCCCGTCGGCGCCGCGCACCGGGCGATGTTCAACACCGCCTACGAGGTCGGCGGGCCCGCCTGCGCGGTGAAGACCGTCGAGTCGATGTCCGGCATCCGCATGGACCACTACCTGGAAGTCGACTTCACCGGCTTCAAGGAGCTCATCGACGAACTCGGCGGTGTCGAGATCACCACGAAGGCCGCGATCGACGACTCCAAGAGCCACCTGGACCTGGAGCCGGGCACCCACACCCTGAACGGCGAGCAGTCCCTCGGCCTCGTCCGTACCCGCAAGAGCGTCGGCGACGGCAGCGACCTGGGACGCATCCAGCTCCAGCAGGCGTTCATCAAGGCGCTGATGGAGCAGGCGAAGAGCGTCGGGGTGTTCTCCAGCCCCAAGAGGCTGTTCGGCCTCGCGGACGCCGCCACCAAGGCCGTCACCACCGATTCCGGGCTCGGCTCGGTCAAGAAGCTCACCGGGTTCGCGGGCGGCCTCAAGGGGCTGAACGCGAAGAACATCCACATGGTGACCCTGCCCGTGGAGTACGATCCGGCCGACCCGAACCGGGTCCTGCCCCAGGAGAAGGCCGGCCGCCAGGTCTGGGCCGCCCTCCAGAACGACCGGCCGATCCCCGCCTCCGCCACCGAGGAGTCGGCCGGCGACAAGGGCGACGCCGCGAAGGTCGTCGAGTAGCCCCGACGGCGCACGGAACCGGGCGGTCACGCCGTGTGCGCGGAGCGTTCGGGGAATACCTGTGCTCCGCCCCCGGTTTTGGGAGATACGGCCGGTCCTGGCAGACTGGTACGTCGGCCCCGGTTCACGGCCGCGCAATCCGCGCGGACGACCCGGCGCCCTCCCGAAACTAGGAGACACCTTGAAGCGCGACATCCACCCCGAGTACGTCGAGACGCAGGTCAGCTGCACCTGCGGTGCGTCGTTCACCACCCGGAGCACCATCGACAGCGGCAACATCCGCGCCGACGTCTGCTCCGAGTGCCACCCGTTCTACACGGGCAAGCAGAAGATCCTCGACACCGGCGGCCGCGTGGCCCGCTTCGAGGCCCGCTTCGGCAAGGCTGCCGGCTCCGCCAGCAAGTAGCGAGCCACAGCGCCGGTTCTCGGCGCCCTCTTCCCGGGGGCGTCGGAACCGGCGTTTTTTCCGGTCGGGTGTCCGGGGGAGCCCTCCGGACACCCCACCCGGCAATACGCCCTCCAGCAGGCCCGCAGACGCAGAGCAACCAGGAGCCCCCGAATGTTCGAGGCGGTCGAGGAACTGATCGGTGAACACGCCGGTCTCGAAGAGCAGCTCGCCGACCCGTCGGTCCACGCCGACCAGGCCAACGCGCGCAAGCTGAACAAGCGCTACGCGGAGCTGACCCCGATCGTCTCCACGTACCGGGCCTGGAAGCAGACCGGCGAGGACATCGGGACCGCGCGCGAGTTCGCCGCGGACGACCCCGACTTCGCCGCCGAGGTCAAGGACCTGGAGAAGCAGCGCGAAGAGCTCACCGAGAAGCTCCGCCTCCTCCTCGTCCCGCGCGACCCCAGCGACGACAAGGACGTGCTCCTGGAGATCAAGGCGGGCGCCGGCGGCGACGAGTCCGCCCTGTTCGCGGGCGACCTGCTGCGCATGTACCTGCGCTACGCCGAGCGCATCGGCTGGAAGACCGAGATCATCGACTCCACCGAGTCCGAGCTCGGCGGCTACAAGGACGTCCAGGTCGCCGTGAAGACCAAGGGCGGCAACGGCGCCACCGAGCCCGGCCAGGGTGTCTGGGCCCGGATGAAGTACGAGGGCGGCGTGCACCGCGTGCAGCGGGTGCCCTCCACCGAGTCCCAGGGCCGTATCCACACCTCCGCCGCGGGCGTGCTCGTCACTCCCGAGGCCGAGGAGGTCGACGTCGAGATCCACGCCAACGATCTCCGTATCGACGTCTACCGCTCCTCGGGCCCCGGCGGGCAGTCCGTCAACACGACCGACTCGGCCGTCCGCATCACGCACCTGCCGACCGGCGTCGTCGCCTCCTGCCAGAATGAGAAGAGCCAGCTCCAGAACAAGGAGCAGGCCATGCGCATCCTGCGCTCCCGGCTGCTGGCCGCCGCCCAGGAGGCCGCCGAGCAGGAAGCCTCCGACGTACGCCGCAGCCAGGTCCGTACCGTCGACCGCTCCGAGAAGATCCGGACGTACAACTTCCCGGAAAACCGCATCTCCGACCACCGCGTCGGCTTCAAGGCGTACAACTTGGACCAGGTGCTCGACGGAGAGCTCGACTCCGTCATCCAGGCATGCGTCGACGCCGACTCCGCCGCCAAGCTCGCCAACGCGTAAGCGACCTGCCCGCCCCGCACGCCCGTAACCCGTACGGAGAACCGCGATGAACCTGCTGCTCGCCGAGGTGGCCCAGGCCACCCAGCGGCTGGCCGACGCCGGTGTCCCCTCACCGCGATTCGACGCCGAGGAACTCGCGGCCTTCGTCCACGGAGTGAAGCGGGGCGCGCTGCACACGGTGCCCGACACGGACTTCGACGCCCGGTACTGGGAGACGATCGCCCGCCGCGAGGCCCGCGAACCCCTCCAGCACATCACCGGCCGCGCCTTCTTCCGCTACCTGGAGCTCCAGGTCGGACCCGGTGTCTTCGTGCCCCGCCCGGAGACCGAGTCCGTCGTCGGCTGGGCCATAGACGCCGTGCGCGCGATGGACGTCGTCGAGCCCGTCGTCGTCGACCTGTGCACCGGATCGGGCGCCATCGCGCTCGCCATCGCGCAGGAGGTCCCCCGCTCCAAGGTGCACGCCGTGGAGCTGTCCGAGGACGCCCTCAGGTGGACCCGGAAGAACGCCGAGGGTTCCAGGGTCACCGTGCACAGGGGAGACGCCCTGAGCGCCCTTCCCGAGCTCGACGGCCAGGTCGACCTGGTGATCTCCAACCCGCCGTACATCCCGCTCACCGAGTGGGAGTACGTCGCCCCCGAGGCCCGTGACCACGACCCGGAGATGGCCCTGTTCTCCGGCGAGGACGGCCTCGACCTCATCCGCGGCATCGAACGCACCGCCCACCGCCTGCTGCGCCCCGGCGGCCTCGTCGTCATCGAGCACGCCGACACCCAGGGCGGCCAGGTGCCGTGGATCTTCACCGAGGAGCGGGGCTGGGCGGACGCCGCCGACCACCCCGACCTGAACAAGCGGCCCCGGTTCGCCACCGCCCGCAGGGCCATGCCGTGACCGGCCCCCGGCACCACCACCCGTACCCGTACCCGCTCCAGGAGGCCGGCTGATGGCTCGGCGATACGACTGCAACGACGCCACCGACCGGACCACGGGCCTGCGCGAGGCCGCATCGGCCGTCCGCCGGGGCGAACTGGTCGTGCTGCCCACCGACACCGTGTACGGGATCGGTGCGGACGCCTTCACCTCGGAGGCCGTCGCGGACCTGCTGGACGCCAAGGGCCGGGGCCGCAACATGCCCACCCCCGTCCTCATCGGCTCGCCGAACACCCTGCACGGCCTGGTCACCGACTTCTCGGAGGAGGCCTGGGAGCTCGTCGACGCCTTCTGGCCCGGCGCCCTCACCCTCGTCGCCCGGCACCAGCCCTCCCTCCAGTGGGACCTCGGCGACACCCGGGGCACCGTCGCCATCCGGATGCCGCTGCACCCGGTCGCCATCGAGCTGCTGACCGAGGTCGGCCCGATGGCCGTCTCCAGCGCCAACCTCACCGGACACCCCGCACCGGAGGACTGCGACGCCGCCCAGGGCATGCTCGGCGACTCCGTCTCCGTCTACCTCGACGGCGGCCCGACGCCCGGCATCGTGCCGTCCTCGATCGTCGACGTCACCGGCGCCACCCCGGTCCTGCTGCGCGCCGGCGCCCTCTCCGCGGAGGAGCTGCGCAAGGTGGTCCCCGACCTCGAGGTGGCCAATTGACCGCCCCCGAGGGGCGTGGCATAGCGGGGCGGACCGACACCTTCCGCATCCTCCACGTCAGCACCGGCAACGTCTGCCGCTCACCGATCACCGAGCGGCTGACCCGCCATGCCCTGGTGGACCGCCTCGGCGACCCGCTCAGCGGCGGCCTGATCGTGGAGAGCGCGGGCACCTGGGGCCATGAAGGCGCGCCCATGGAGGCCAACGCCGAGGTCGTCCTCGCCGACTTCGGCGCGGACGCCACCGGCTTCGTCGGCCGGGAGCTCCTCGACGAGCACGTGATCCGCGCCGACCTGGTCCTCACCGCCACCCGCGACCACCGCGCCCAGGTCATCTCCATGGGTCACTCCGCGGGCCTGCGCACGTTCACGCTCAAGGAGTTCACCCGACTGGTGCGGGCCATAGACCCGGCCACCCTGCCCGACCCGCGCGACGAGGGCGTCGTCGAGCGCGCCCGTGCCCTGGTGCGCGCCGCCGCCGCGCTGCGCGGCTGGCTGCTGGCCCCGACCGCCGAGGCGGACGAGGTCTACGACCCCTACGGCGCTCCCGTCACCTTCTTCCGCTCCATCGGCGACGAGATCAACCAGGCCCTCGACCCGGTCGTCACCGCGCTCACCGGCGTACGCGCTCCGAGCTGAGCGGCCTGCCCGCGCCGTGGTCGAAGGGCTGGTGCGCCGACCGGCGTACGGCATCCCGCGACAGCGGGCACGGCGCCCGGCCCCGGCCTACATTGGAGCTGGCACCGGCACCTCTCGCCGGCGCACCCACCTCCTGGCCCGGAGCCGTCCCATGCCGGTCACCTCGCCCGCCGCACCCGCAGCCGTGTCACCCCCGCCCGACGCCCTGCCCCAGGACTTCGGCGCCCTGCTCCGCCAGGACCCGGAGATCGCCGGTGTCCTGCTCGCCGAGAGCGGCCGGCAGGCCACCACCCTCCAGCTGATCGCCGCCGAGAACTTCCAGTCGCCCGCGGTCCTCGCGGCCCTCGGCTCCCCGCTCGGCAACAAGTACGCCGAGGGGTACCCGGGCGCCCGCCACCACGGCGGCTGCGAGCACGCGGACGCCGCCGAACGCATCGCGGTCCGCCGGGCCACCGCCCTCTTCGGCGCCGAGCACGCCAACGTCCAGCCGCACTCCGGCTCCTCGGCCGTCCTCGCCGCGTACGCCGCGCTGCTGCGCCCCGGCGACACCGTGCTCGCGATGGGACTGCCGTACGGGGGACACCTCACCCACGGGGCGCCGGGCAACTTCTCCGGCCGCTGGTTCGACTTCGCCGGCTACGAGGTGGACCCGGACACCGGGCTCATCGACTACACCCGGCTCCGCGCCCTGGCCCGCGCCCGCCGCCCCAAGGCCATCGTCTGCGGCTCGATCTCCTACCCCCGCCACCCCGACTACGAGCTGTTCCGGGAGATCGCCGACGAGGTCGGGGCGTATCTGATCGCGGACGCCGCCCACCCGATGGGGCTGATCGCCGGGGGAGCGGCGCCGAGCCCGGTCCCGTACGCCGACGTGGTCTGCGCCACCACGCACAAGGTG
Source organism: Streptomyces sp. SM11 (assembly GCF_002910905.1). Lineage (GTDB taxonomy): Bacteria > Actinomycetota > Actinomycetes > Streptomycetales > Streptomycetaceae > Streptomyces. The sequence goes on from NZ_NEUE01000238.1 coordinate 56,823, forward strand.
CTGCGCGGCCCGCGCGGCGGCATGATCCTGTGCGGCGCGGAGCTGGCCGAGCGGATCGACCGGGCGGTGTTCCCGTTCACCCAGGGCGGGGCGCAGATGCACACGGTGGCGGCGAAGGCGGTCGCGTTCGGGGAGGCGGAGACACCGGCGTACACGCTCTACGCCCACCAGGTCGTCGCCCACGCCCGGGTGCTCGCCGCCGGTCTGGAGGCCGAGGGGTTCGAGGTGACCACGGGCGGCACGGACACCCACATCATCGTCGCGGACCCGGCCCCGCTCGGCGTCGACGGCCGCACCGCCCGGATGCGGCTGTCGGCCGCCGGCATGGTCCTGGACACCTGCGCACTGCCGTACGGGGACGCCCGGGGCATCCGCCTGGGCACCGCCGCCGTCACCACGCAGGGGATGGACGACGGGGACATGGCCCGGATCGCGGCCCTGTTCGGAGCGGCCGTACGGGAGCCGGGCGATGTGAGCCCGATCGCGGCGGAGGTCCGTGAACTGGCCGCGCGCAATCCGCCCTATCCGGGGTAGCGGACTCCGCCGTATCCGGGGCAGACGAACCCTGTGCAACCATCACCCGTACCGTGGAGTCCTTGTTCAAGAGACTAGGGTGTGGTTTTTGGATGGCCGGCGAGTTCTCTGGGGCAGCCCGTGCGTGATTACCTGCTGACGCTCTGTGTCACGGCAGCGGTGACCTATCTGCTGACCGGACCGGTGCGTAAGTTCGCCATCGCGGTCGGGGCGATGCCCGCGATCCGCGCGCGCGACGTCCACCGGGAGCCGACTCCTCGGCTCGGTGGGATCGCCATGTTCGGCGGACTGTGTGCGGGACTGATCGTCGCCGACCACCTGTACAACCTGAAGAGCGTCTTCGAACTCTCCAACGAGCCGAGGGCGTTGCTCTCCGGCGCCGCCCTGATCTGGCTGATCGGCGTGCTCGACGACAAGTTCGAGATCGACGCCCTGATCAAGCTCGGCGGCCAGATGATCGCCGCCGCCGTCATGGTCATCCAGGGGCTCACGATCCTGTGGCTGCCGATCCCCGGCGTCGGCACGGTCGCCCTCACCCAGTGGCAGGGCACGCTGCTCACGGTGGCGCTGGTCGTCATCACGATCAACGCGGTCAACTTCGTCGACGGCCTGGACGGGCTCGCGGCGGGCATGGTGTGCATCGCGTCGGCGGCGTTCTTCCTGTACGCCTACCGCCTCTGGATGGGGTACGGGATCGAGGCTGCGGCCCCCGCGACGCTGTTCGCGGCGATCCTGATGGGCATGTGCCTCGGTTTCCTGCCGCACAACATGCACCCGGCGCGGATCTTCATGGGCGACTCGGGCTCGATGCTGATCGGCCTGGTGCTGGCGGCGGGCGCGATCTCGATCACCGGCCAGGTCGACCCGGACCTGATGAAGCTCTTCGAGGGCAGCGAGCGCGAGGCCACCCACGCGCTGCTCCCGGTCTTCATCCCGTTGGTGCTGCCGCTGACGATCATCGCGATCCCGGCCGCCGACCTGGTCCTCGCCATCGTCCGTCGCACCTGGAACGGCCAGTCGCCGTTCGCCGCCGACCGGGGCCACCTGCACCACCGGCTGCTGGAGATCGGCCACTCGCACAGCCGGGCCGTGCTGATCATGTACTTCTGGTCGGCCCTCATCGCCTTCGGCGCCGTCGGCTACTCGGTGCACTCGGCGTCCTCGTGGATCGTGTTCGTCATCATCGCGGCGAGCGCGGTGGGCCTCATCCTGCTGCTGATGCCGCGCTTCACCCCGCGGGCCCCGCACTGGGCCAACCGCTTCGTGCCGCCGCGCTACCGCCGGCACGCGGCGGAGCAGGCGTCCTCCCCTTCGTACGAGGAGAAGCCGGCGCTCGTGGCCTCCGGGGCCCAACAGGGCTCGGCAGACGCTCAGATGGGCGAGGAGGCCGCCGAACGGGCTCCCGTGGCGGTCGGAGTGTCCGGTGTCAACGGCGCTACCGCGATCGGTGCTCGTTCGCGGTTCCCGGATCGCCGTTCCGTCGACTCCTCGCGCTGACGATTCGGAACCCGCGGTGCATTACCAGACATTGCGCCGCCTTGTCGTGCACACACGCGCGGAGTAACTCTCATGTGTGACAGGTGGCACACTTTCCAGGTAAAGACCTCATCAAATAGTTTGTGATACCGTTCACGAGACCCGGTGACGGAGCCGAAGGACCCTAGTGAGACGGTCCATTGGCCCGAAAATCCGCCTCGCGGACCGGGCCTACGCTCGTCCATGACGACGCCCCATTCCTCCTCTCAGACCAGTGGAGCTGCCGCCATGCAGTCCGACATGCGCGAACTACTGCGCATCGCCACCCCCACCGCCGCAGTGGGAGCCATCGCCACGCTCGTGGGCGGGCTCGTCGTCGGCGGCGAGGGGGCGATCGGGGCCGTGGTCGGCTGCGTGGTGGTCATCCTCTTCATGGCCCTCGGACAGCTGGCGTTGCAGTGGGTCGCCAAGTCGATGCCTCACCTCTTCCAGGGCATGGGACTGCTGGTCTACTCGGTCCAGCTCGTGCTCCTGCTCGGCCTCATCATGGGCATCAGGAACACCTCCCTCTTCGACCTACAGGTCTTCGCCCTCACGCTGGTCGCCTCGGTGATCACATGGATCATCACGCAGACCGTGCTGCACGCCAGGAGCAAGACCCTGTACGTCGATCCGGAGGCGGAGAGCCGGAACACCCCGGGTGGAACTGAGGGAAAGCATGACCAGTAGGGCCGGGATAAAGCCCTGTTCGACATGCTGCTATCGTCCGGTCTCGGTTGCGGTACTGCGGGCGCGGACAACACGGCTGTCGCCTGATACATCGCGAGGCTTCGGGCCCGGCCGCCGCCTCCCCACCGTAAGAACCAGTCCGGTGCCGACCTGCGGCTGCCAGCCGCTCCGATACAACGAGGTAGCCGTATCCATGCGCCATGCAGAAGGAGCTCCTGGTGACTGCTGACGCCCAGACGCTCGCCTTCGAGGTTGACTGCCACCTGTTCCAGGGCTCGTGCGGATTCCCAGCCCCGAGCGCGTGGTCGTTCATCTTCGACCCGATCTTCACCATCGGTCCGGTCGAGTTCAACAAGCCGATGCTGCTGGCGATCATCGGAACGATCGCGATCCTGACCCTGTTCTGGATGGGCTTCTCCAAGCCCAAGGTCGTTCCGGGCAAGCTGCAGATGGTCGCCGAAGTTCTTTACGACTTCGTGCACCGGGGCATCGCCAAGGAGATCATCGGTAAGAAGGGCGAGCCGTTCGTCCCGCTGCTGGTGTCGCTGTTCTTCTTCGTCTGGATGATGAACCTCTGGGCGATCATCCCGCTGGCACAGTTCCCGGTGTCCTCGCTCATCGCCTACCCGGTCGGACTGGCGCTGCTGGTCTGGGTCGTCTACATGTCGGTGACGTTCCGGAACAACGGCTTCGTGGGCGGTATCCGCAACCTGTGCGTACCGAGCGGCCTGCCCAAGCCGATCTACGTGATCCTGACGCCGATCGAGTTCGTCTCGAACATCTTCGTGCGACCCTTCACGCTGGCGGTCCGGCTCTTCGCGAACATGTTCGCGGGTCACATCCTCATCCTGGTCTTCACGATCGCGACCTGGTACATGCTGGGCACTGTGCTCGGCACCGTGTACGCCACCGCGTCGTTCGCTGTGACGCTCGCCCTGACCGTCTTCGAGATGTTCATCCAGGCGCTCCAGGCGTACGTGTTCACCGTGCTGACCGCCACGTACTTGTCCCAGGCGCTCGAAGAAGCGCACTGAGGACATCCGGGCCACCACCCGGACACCCCCTAGACGTCCGGTGGATGCAATCTCCACCGGCCAATCAAGAGAAGGAATCACAGATCAATGTCTGAGACTCTCGCAGCCGTCACGGGCAACATCGGCACCATCGGTTACGGCCTCGCGGCGATCGGCCCCGGCGTCGGCATCGGCATCATCTTCGGTAACGGCGTGCAGGCCATCGCCCGCCAGCCCGAGGCTGCCGGCCTCATCCGCCAGAACATGCTGCTCGGCTTCGCCGTCATCGAGGCCCTGGCCCTGATCGGCTTCGTCGCGCCCTTCATCTACCCGAAGTAGTCCAGGCGACCTGACGATACGTTTTCGACGAAAGGTCCACCATGTTGCATCTGGCAGCTGAGGAGCCGCAGTCACCGCTGTTTCCGGTCTGGCCCGAGATTGTCATCGGCCTGATCTGCTTCAGCATTGTCTTCTTCGTCTTCTACAAGAAGCTCCTCCCGGCCATCAACAAGGCCCTGGACGAGCGTCGCGAGGCGATCGAAGGTGGCATCGAGAAGGCCGAAGCGGCTCAGACCGAGGCCCAGAGCGTTCTTGAGCAGTACAAGGCTCAGCTCGCCGAGGCCCGTCACGAAGCCGCCCGTCTGCGCCAGGAGGCGCAGGAGCAGGGTGCCGTCATCATCCAGGAGATGAAGGCGGAAGGTCAGCGGCAGCGCGAAGAGATCATCGCCGCCGGCCACACCCAGATCGAGGCAGACCGCAAGGCCGCTGCCTCGGCGCTGCGTCAGGACGTGGGCAAGCTCGCCACCGACCTGGCCGGCAAGCTCGTCGGCGAGTCCCTCCAGGACCACGCCCGGCAGAGCGGCACCGTCGACCGTTTCCTCGACGAGCTCGAGGCGAAGGCCGAGGCCGCACGATGAACGGCGCGAGCCGCGAAGCACTGGCTGCCGCACGCGAGCGTCTCGACGCGCTGACCGACAACACGTCGGTCGACGCGGCGAAGCTCGCCGAGGAGCTGGCATCGGTCACCGCGCTGCTCCACCGCGAAGTATCCCTGCGCCGGGTCCTCACCGACCCGGCCCAGAGCGGCGAGAGCAAGGCCGAGCTGGCCGCGCGTCTGCTCGGCGGGCAGGTGGGCGGCGAGACCGTCGACCTGGTCTCCGGACTGGTCCGGTCCCGCTGGTCGCAGTCCCGCGACCTGGTGGACTCGGTCGAGGAGCTGGCGAACACCGCAGACCTCACCGCGGCCCAGCGCGGCGGAGGCCTCGACGACGTCGAGGACGAGCTGTTCCGGTTCGGCCGGATCGTCGGCTCCGACAAGGAGCTGCGCTCCGCGCTCACCAGCCGTACGGCCACGGCGTCCGCCAAGGGCGAGCTGCTCCGCAGCCTGCTCGGCGGAAAGGCGCAGCCGGTAACCGAGCGGATCATCGTCCGCCTGGTCACCCAGCCCCGTGGACGTAGCCTGGAAGCAGGGCTGGACTCGCTGTCCAAGCTCGCCGCGGAGCGCCGGGACCGCATGGTCGCCGTCGTCACCTCGGCGGTGCCGCTCAGCGACCGGCAGAAGCAGCGCCTCGGCGACGCCCTGGCGAAGCTCTACGGCCGGCAGATGCACCTGAACCTGGACGTGGACCCCGCGGTCCTCGGCGGGATCTCGGTGCGGGTCGGTGACGAGATCATCAACGGCACCGTCGCGGAGCGCCTCGAAGAGGCGACCCGGCGCATGGCCGGCTGACCTAGCGCAGAAGAAGCAAGCAAGACCAGCGGCCCGGTTGGGCCGTGCAGAAATTGCAGAAGATTCCTGGGGGTCGGCCCCCAGACCCCCTTAAGAAACTTCGGGCCCAACAAGGAGAGCAGGGAACCCAGATGGCGGAGCTCACGATCCGGCCGGAGGAGATCCGGGACGCACTGGATAACTTTGTCCAGTCGTACCAGCCGGACGCGGCCTCGCGCGAGGAGGTCGGTACGGTCAGCGTTGCCGGCGACGGCATCGCGAAGGTGGAGGGTCTGCCCTCCGCCATGGCGAACGAGCTGCTGAAGTTCGAGGACGGCACCCTCGGTCTCGCCCTCAACCTCGAGGAGCGCGAGATCGGTGCGATCGTCCTCGGCGAGTTCAGCGGCATCGAGGAGGGCCAGCCGGTGCAGCGCACCGGTGAGGTGCTCTCCGTCGGCGTAGGCGAGGGTTACCTCGGCCGCGTCGTCGACCCGCTCGGCACCCCGATCGACGGCCTCGGCGAGATCGAGACCGACAGTCGCCGCGCCCTCGAGCTGCAAGCGCCTGGCGTCATGGTCCGCAAGTCGGTGCACGAGCCGATGCAGACCGGCTACAAGGCCGTCGACGCCATGGTGCCGATCGGCCGCGGCCAGCGTCAGCTGATCATCGGCGACCGTCAGACGGGTAAGACCGCGCTGGCCGTCGACACGATCATCAACCAGCGCGACAACTGGCGCTCGGGCGACGTGAACAAGCAGGTGCGCTGCATCTACGTCGCCATCGGTCAGAAGGGTTCCACCATCGCCTCCGTGCGTGGTGCGCTCGAAGAGGCCGGTGCGCTGGAGTACACGACCATCGTCGCCGCCCCGGCGTCCGACCCGGCCGGCTTCAAGTACCTGGCGCCGTACACCGGTTCGGCCATCGGCCAGCACTGGATGTACCAGGGCAAGCACGTCCTGATCATCTTCGACGACCTTTCGAAGCAGGCCGACGCCTACCGCGCCGTGTCCCTGCTGCTGCGCCGCCCGCCGGGCCGCGAGGCCTACCCGGGTGACGTCTTCTACCTGCACTCGCGTCTGCTGGAGCGCTGCGCCAAGCTCTCCGACGAGATGGGCGCCGGTTCGATGACGGGCCTCCCGATCGTCGAGACCAAGGCGAACGACGTGTCGGCGTTCATTCCGACCAACGTCATCTCCATCACCGACGGCCAGTGCTTCCTGGAGTCCGACCTGTTCAACGCGGGTCAGCGTCCGGCGCTCAACGTCGGTATCTCGGTCTCCCGAGTCGGTGGCTCCGCCCAGCACAAGGCCATGAAGCAGGTCTCCGGCCGGCTTCGCGTGGACCTCGCCCAGTACCGCGAGCTGGAGGCGTTCGCCGCCTTCGGTTCCGACCTGGACGCGGCCTCGAAGGCCTCGCTGGAGCGCGGTAAGCGCATGGTCGAGCTGCTGAAGCAGCCGCAGTACGCCCCGTTCCCGATGGAGGAGCAGGTCGTCTCGGTCTGGGCCGGCACCACGGGCAAGATGGACGACGTCCCGGTCGAGGACATCCGTCGCTTCGAGAGCGAGCTGCTGGAGTTCCTGCGCCGTGAGCGCAAGGACCTCCTGACCAGCATCGCCGAGGGCGGCAAGATGTCCGGCGACACGCTGCAGTCGATCGCCGACGCGATCGCCGCCTTCAAGCAGCAGTTCGAGACCTCGGACGGCAAGCTCCTGGGCGAGGGCTGATCGATGGGCGCTCAGCTTCGCGTTTACAAGCGCCGCATCCAAGCCGTCACCGCGACCAAGAAGATCACCAAGGCGATGGAGATGATCGCCGCCTCGCGCATCGTCAAGGCGCAGCGCAAGGTGGCGGCGTCCAAGCCGTACGCGACCGAGCTCACCCGTGCGGTGACCGCGGTGGCGACCGGCTCCAACGCCAAGCACCCGCTCACCACCGAGGTCGAAGCCCCGACCCGGGCCGCGGTCCTGCTCGTCACGAGCGACCGCGGTCTGGCCGGCGGCTACTCCTCCAACGCCATCAAGGCCGCGGAGCGACTGCGGGAGAGCCTTGCCTCCGAGGGCAAGGAGGTCGACACGTACATCGTCGGCCGCAAGGGTGTCGCGTACTACGGCTTCCGCGAGCGCAAGGTCGAGAACTCCTGGACCGGCTTCACCGACAACCCGGCGTACGCCGATGCCAAGCGCATCGCAGCCCCGTTGATCGAGGCCATCCAGCAGGACACGGCCGAGGGCGGCGTCGACGAGCTGCACATCGTCTTCACGGAATTCGTGTCGATGATGACGCAGAACGCGGTCGACGACCGGATGCTGCCGCTTTCGCTCGACGAGGTGGCGAAGGAGAGCACCCGCAAGGGTGAGATCCTTCCGCTGTTCGACTTCGAGCCGTCGGCCGAGGACGTCCTCGACGCCCTTCTGCCGCGCTACGTCGAGAGCCGTATCTACAACGCACTGCTGCAGGCAGCCGCTTCCGAGCACGCTGCCCGCCGCCGTGCGATGAAGTCGGCCACCGACAACGCCGGGGACCTCATCAAGAGCCTGTCCCGGCTTGCCAACGCGGCCCGCCAGGCCGAAATCACCCAGGAAATCAGCGAGATCGTCGGCGGTGCCAGTGCTCTGGCCGACGCGACCGCGGGGAGTGACAAGTAATGACGACCACTGTTGAGACGGCCGCTGCCACGGGCCGCGTCGCCCGGGTCATCGGCCCGGTCGTCGACGTGGAGTTCCCCGTCGACGCGATGCCGGAGATCTACAACGCCCTCCACGTCGAGGTCGCGGACCCCGCCGAGGACGGCGCCCGCAAGACGCTGACCCTGGAAGTCGCCCAGCACCTGGGTGACGGTGTGGTCCGCGCGATCTCGATGCAGCCCACCGACGGCCTGGTTCGCCAGGCCGCGGTGACCGACACGGGCGCGGGCATCACCGTTCCCGTCGGTGACATCACCAAGGGCAAGGTGTTCAACACCCTCGGTCAGATTCTGAACGAGCCGGAGGCCGAGGCGCAGATCACCGAGCGCTGGCCGATCCACCGCAAGGCCCCGGCCTTCGACCAGCTCGAGTCGAAGACCGAGATGTTCGAGACCGGCCTGAAGGTCGTCGACCTGCTGACCCCGTACGTCAAGGGCGGCAAGATCGGTCTGTTCGGTGGTGCGGGCGTCGGCAAGACGGTCCTCATCCAGGAAATGATCATGCGTGTGGCGAAGCTGCACGACGGTGTGTCGGTGTTCGCCGGTGTCGGCGAGCGCACCCGTGAGGGCAACGACCTCATCGACGAGATGACCGAGTCGGGCGTTCTGGAGAAGACCGCGCTCGTCTTCGGCCAGATGGACGAGCCGCCGGGGACGCGTCTGCGCGTGGCCCTGTCCGCCCTGACCATGGCGGAGTACTTCCGCGATGTGCAGAAGCAGGACGTGCTGCTCTTCATCGACAACATCTTCCGCTTCACGCAGGCCGGCTCCGAGGTCTCCACGCTGCTCGGCCGTATGCCGTCCGCGGTGGGTTACCAGCCGACCCTGGCCGACGAGATGGGTGTGCTCCAGGAGCGCATCACCTCGACGCGTGGTCACTCGATCACCTCGATGCAGGCGATCTACGTCCCCGCGGACGACCTGACCGACCCGGCCCCGGCCACCACGTTCGCCCACCTCGACGCGACGACGGTTCTCTCCCGTCCGATCTCGGAGAAGGGCATCTACCCGGCCGTGGACCCGCTGGACTCCACGTCCCGCATCCTGGACCCGCGCTACATCTCGCAGGAGCACTACGCCGCGGCCAGCCGCGTCAAGGGGATCCTGCAGAAGTACAAGGACCTCCAGGACATCATCGCGATCCTCGGTATCGACGAGCTGGGCGAGGAGGACAAGCTCGTTGTCCACCGTGCCCGTCGTGTCGAGCGCTTCCTGTCGCAGAACACCCACGCCGCCAAGCAGTTCACCGGCCTGGACGGTTCGGACGTTCCGCTCGACGAGTCGATCTCCGCGTTCAACGCGATCTGCGACGGGGACTACGACCACTTCCCCGAGCAGGCGTTCTTCATGTGCGGTGGCCTGGACGACCTCAAGGCCAAGGCCAAGGAGCTCGGCGTCTCCTGAGCCTCCGGCTCACCGAGGGGGGTGGGTGTGTCCCGCCCCCCTCACCACGCCCCGTAGAATTGACCCAACACCCGGCCGGTCGGCCGGGTGGTGACCCGAGGAGCCACCCTTGGCTGCTGAGCTGCATGTCGAGCTGGTCGCCGCGGACCGAAGTGTCTGGTCCGGCGAGGCCACCCTGGTCGTCGCGCGTACCACGTCCGGCGACATCGGCGTCATGCCCGGTCACCAGCCGCTTCTCGGTGTGCTGGAATCGGGCCCGGTGACGATCCGCACGAGCGAGGGCGGCACCGTGATCGCCGCTGTGCACGGTGGATTCATCTCGTTCGCGGACGACAAGCTGTCGCTGCTGGCCGAGATCGCCGAGCTGGCCGACGAGATCGACGTCGAGCGCGCCGAGCGGGCGCTGGAGCTCGCGAAGTCGGACGCGGACGCCGCTGCCCAGCGGCGCGCCGATGTACGACTGCGCGCGGTGGCGGTGCGCTAGCACCCCCACTGACAGATGTTTTTACTCAGCCGCGGCCCGAGCTGGAGCAATCCAGCCGTGTCGCGGCTGAGGCGATGCAGGTGCAATACGGTTGCGGTGTTCGTTACTCGACGATGCGAGGAGGTCGGTGGAGATGGTCCTCGCGTTGTGGGTGGGCGCGTCCGTCGTCGTCACGGTCCTGTTGGGACTGTTCGTCTTCGGCCTGCGCCGGCGGCTGATCCAGCGGTCCGGCGGGACCTTCGACTGCAGCCTGCGCTGGGACGTGTCGGAGGAACCCGATGCGCTCGGCAAAGGCTGGGTGTACGGGGTCGCCCGCTACAGCGGTGACCGCGTCGACTGGTTCCGGGTCTTCTCCTACGCTCCTCGCCCCCGTCGGGGCCTGGAGCGTTCTGCGATCGAGGTGATCGCCCGCCGGCTGCCGGAGGGCGAGGAGGAGCTCGCGCTCCTGTCCGACTCCGTCGTGCTCGGCTGTCTCCACCGGGGGGCGCGCCTGGAGCTGGCGATGAGCGAGGACGCCCTGACCGGCTTCCTCGCCTGGCTGGAGGCGGCACCGCCCGGCCAGAGGGTCAATGTGGCGTAGGAAGCAGCCCGGCTGGAAGAGGGCCCCCCGGACGCAGTCTGGGGGCGGCCGATGTCGCGCAGGTCCTGAGAGCGTCGCGCACCCACGTACGTACACAGCGAAAAACCGGGGAGACGGGGGGCGGACCCGTCTCCCCGGTGCTTTCCGGGGTGGTGCTTGCCGTTACGGCAGTGCTCGTCGCAGCGGCGTGGGGAGCATCACCGTGGCTACTGGAGCCCGCTGTGGATCGCGCTCACCAGTTCGCCGTTGGCGGTGTCACCGGAGAGCTCCCAGAAGAACGCGCCTCCCAGGCCCTGGTTCTTCGTCCAGGTCATCTTCGAGCCGATGGTGGCCGGGGTGTCGTAGCTCCACCAGTTGGTGCCGCAGTGGGCGTACGCGGTGCCGGCGACGGTGCCGGTCGTCGGGCAGGAGTTCTTGAGGACCTTGTAGTCCTCGATGCCCGACTCATAGGTGCCCGCGGCCGGGCCGGTGGCCGTGCCGCCGGGGGCGGACTGGGTGACGCCGGTCCAGCCGCGGCCGTAGAAGCCGATGCCGAGCAGCAGCTTCTTGGCCGGGACGCCCTGCGCCTTCAGCTTGGCGATGGCGGCGGCGGAGTTGAAGCCCTGCTGCGGGATGCCCGCGTAGGAGGTCAGCGGCGAGTGCGGGGCGGTCGGTCCCTGCTTCGCCCAGGCGCCGAAGAAGTCGTACGTCATCACGTTGTACCAGTCCATGGACTGGGCGGCGCCCGCGTAGTCGGTGGCGTCGATCTTGCCGCCGTCCGAGGCGTCCGCGGTGATGGCGGCGGTGACCAGGTTGTTCGCGCCGAACTTCGCCCGGGTGGCGTCGGAGAGCTTCTTGAGGGCGCCCGGACCGCTCGTGTCGCAGGTCAGACCACAGGCGTTGGGGTACTCCCAGTCGAGGTCGATGCCGTCGAAGACATCGGCCCAGCGGGGGTCCTCGACCAGGTCGTAGCAGGACTGGGCGAAGGCGGCCGGGTTCTGCGCGGCCTCGCCGAATCCGCCGGACCAGGTCCAGCCACCGAAGGACCAGAGGACCTTGATGTGGGGGTACTTGGCCTTCAGCTTGCGCAGCTGGTTGAAGTTGCCGCGCAGCGGCTGGTCCCAGGTGTCGGCTACACCGTCGACGGACTGGTCGGCGGTGTACGCCTTGTCGTAGTCGGCGTACGAGTCACCGATGGTGCACTTGCCGTTCTTCACGTTGCCGAAGGCGTAGTTGATGTGCGTGATCTTCGCGGCAGTGCCGGACGTCACCAGGTTCTTCACGTGGTAGTTGCGCCCGTAGACGCCCCAGTTGGTGAAGTAGCCCATGTTGATCTTGTCGCCGCCGGGGCCGGGGTCCTGGCCGCCCGTGGTGCGCACGGAGACGGAGCCGGAGACCGGGCCGGTCTGGTCGGCGGTGTCCCGGGCCTGTACGGCGTAGGAGTAGTCGGTGCCCGCGGTCAGACCGGTGTTGGTGTACGTCGTGCCGGTGACCGTGGCGACCTTCGCGCCGTCCCGCAGCACGTCGTAGTTCTTGACGCCGTTGTCGTCGGTCGCGGCGCTCCAGCTGAGCTTCACCGAGGTGTCGGTGACGTTGCTGGTGGTCGGGGTGCCGGGAGCGGAGGGCGGGTTGTCGCCCGGCACGCTGCCGCCGTCACAGGAGGCACCGTTCAGCTTGCAGCCCGTGGGGGAGCCGGAGCCGGAGCCGTTGAAGCCGAAGCTGACGCTGGCGCCGGGCGCCACGCTCCCGTTCCAGGAGAGGTTCTTGGCGGTCCAGTGGTTGCCGCTGCTGGTGACGGCGGCGTCCCAGGCGGAACCGACCGAGGTGCCGGAGGGGAAGTCCCACTCGATGGTCCAGGAGGAGAGCGCGGTGGTGCCGGTGTTCTTCACCGTCCACTGGCCCTCGAAGCCGCTGCCCCAGTCCGACTTCTTGGTGTACGTGGCGGTGGCCGACGTGGCCGCCGAGGCGGGGGAGGCGAGCCCCACCATCGCGGCCAGCGGCACGACCAGCGCGGTCAGACCCGCGACGACCTTGGAGCGGCCGCTCGGGGTGGGTATCCATCTGAAGCGGGAACGGCGTTGTGGGGATTCTGTGCTCAACGGTGCTCCTCGGGTGAGGTCCAACAAACGGGGGATGATTCGTGGACTGCAAACCCTGCGCCGCCCTGAGTACGTGGTGGTGCCCACGTACTCACCGCAGTGTGTGTCGGTGACAGTAGGAAGGTCTGGACCAATCGTCAAGAGGTCTGGACCAAAGATCGGGAAGCCCGCTCAGATTCCCAACTCCTGTGCCAGGACGGCGGCCTGGACCCGGCTGCGCAGCTCCAGCTTGCCCAGCAGCCTGCTGACGTGGGTCTTCACCGTGCCCTCGGCCATCGAGAGACGCAGCGCGATCTCCGCGTTCGACAATCCCTCGCCCAGACACTCCAGCACCTCGCGCTCGCGCCGGGTGAGCGAGTCCAGCACCGCCGGATCGGCCGCCGCCCGGCCGCGTACGGACGCCGCTCCGGCGAACTCCGCGATCAGCCGGCGGGTCACGGCCGGCGCGATGAGCCCCTCGCCGCGCGCCACCGTCCGTACCGCCTCCAGGAGATCGCGGGCGTCGGTGTTCTTCAGCAGGAACCCGGAGGCGCCCGCCCGCAGCGCCCCGAAGACGTACTCGTCCAGGTCGAACGTGGTCAGCACGAGGACGTCCGCGAGCTCCTCCGCGACCACCTGCCGCGTCGCCGACACCCCGTCGAGGCGTGGCATCTGCACATCCATCAGCACCAGGTCCGGGCGGAGTTCGCGTGCCAGGCGCACCGCCGCCTCGCCGTCCCCCGTCTCTCCGACGACCTCGATGTCTGGCGCGCTGGAAAGGATCAGCACCAGCCCCGCGCGCACCGCCGACTGATCCTCCGCGACCAGTACCCGGATCTTCATTCCCGCATCGTCCTCTCCGTCACGGGCAGTTCGGCCCGCACCCGCCAGATCCTGGATCCGTCGCCGTCCGGATCGGCCCCCGCGACGATCGTCCCGCCGAGCAGCGCCACCCGCTCCCGCATGCCCACCAGGCCCGCCCCCGAACCGGGCGCCGTGGGGCCGGGGCGGCTGCCGAACACACTGGTCACCTCGACCGTCAGCAGCCCCCGGGTCCGGGGCTCCCCGGTCCGGCCGAGCCGCACCACGACCGGGCCCGGCGCCGCGTGCTTGAGGGCGTTGGTCAGGGACTCCTGCACGATCCGGTACGCGGCCAGCTCGACCGGCGTCGGCAGCGCCCCGGCCCCCGGCTCCCGGGTGTCCTCCAGCGAGCAGACCAGCCCGCCGGACGCCCCGTTGACGTTCGTCTGCTCGACCAGGGTGTCCAGGGCGGCGAGCGTCGGGGCCGCGGCCGGGGCCCTGTCCTCGCCGCCCTCCCGCAGCAGGCCGATCAGCCGGCGCATCTCCGCGAGCCCCTCGACGCTGTTCTCCCGGATCACCTTCAGGGCGTTCCGCGAGGTCTCCGGGTCGTCGATGGACAGGGCGGCGGTGGAGTGGATCGCGACGGCGGACAGGTGGTTGGCCACCATGTCGTGCAGCTCCCGGGCCATCCGGGCCCGCTCGGCGACCACCGCCTGTGTCCGGTCCATCTCGGCCAGCCGCGCGGTCTGCCGGGCGGCCAGCCGGGCCGCCTCGGCGGCGGTGCGGTGGTTGCGCACGACGACGCCGGTGATCGCGGGCATGAAGGCGACCAGCCCCGTGACGACGCCGATCAGCAGCGCCTCGGGCCGACGGAACCAGGCCAGGAAGCCGATGGTCACCGCGACGGTGACCAGGAGCGTGGTCACCGGGATCCGGCGGGCCGCGGCCGGGGTCCCGTACAGCACGGCGGCATACATGACGTCCGAGAACATCAGGATGGTCACCAGATTGCCCCGGGTGAACTGATCCGTCACCAGTACCACCGTGCCGACGATCAGCGCCGTCCGGGGCGCGCTGCGGCGCAGCAGCTCCATCGAGGCCATCACGGTCAGCGGTACGAGGGCGATCCAGGGGGCGGCGAAGGGACGGCCGCCCTGGATGTGCAGGCCGAGCAGCCACAGCAGCAGCCCGCCGAGCAGCCCGGAGGCGGCGAGGACGACGTCGTCGCGGTGGGGGCGGATCGCGGTGAGCACCCCTCCATCCAACACGTGGCACCGCCGCGGGGCCTCCCTTCGGGGACGGATGCGCGGCTACATCGAAGGATGCAGTCCCCTTTCGTCACTGCCGACGACGCCCGGCCGCCCGCCGGCCGGGAGGCTGGAGGGCAACGGGAGGAGAGAGACTGTGATCGCGCTACTGGTCGTGCTCTGTGAGGTCGCGTTCTGGGTGCTGCTGGCGGCCGGACTCGCCCTGCGGTACGTCGCGAGGAAGCCGAGGCTCGGAGCCGCGGTGCTGCTGTGCGAGCCGCTGCTGGAGGTCGTCCTGCTGGTGGTGACGGCCATCGACCTGAAGAACGGGGCCGAGCCGGACTGGAAGCACGGCCTGGCCGCCGTCTACATCGGTTTCACCGTGGGCCTGGGGCACTCCACCATCAAGTGGGTCGACGCCCGCGTCGCCCACCGCTGGTTCGGCGGCCCGCCGCCGGTGCGGCCGCCGAAGTACGGCATGGCCCGCGCCGTCCACGAGTGGCGCACCGCCGCCCGCTGGATCCTGGCCGCGGTGGTGGCGCTGGGCCTGCTCCAGGCGGCGGTCTGGTACGTCGGCAGCGGCGGGGAGACCGGCCCGCTGCGGATGTGGCAGCAGAAGATGGGCTGGGTGATCGGCATCAACCTGATCATCGCGGGGGGCTACACGGTGTTCCCCAAGCAGGCGCCGAAGGGTGTTGCCGAGCGGGAGCCCGCCGACCGGTGAACAGACTCCCGCCGACCGGTGGGCAGACTCCCGTCGGCCGGTGTCAGCGCTCGCCGCCCGGCACCCACAGCACGTCCCCGACCTCCTTGTTCGCGCTCCGCGCCAGGATGAACAGGAGGTCGGAGAGGCGGTTGAGGTAGGTGGCGGTCAGGGTGTTCATCGACTCGCCGTGCACCTCCAGCGCCGCCCAGGTGGACCGCTCGGCGCGCCGGACCACGGTGCACGCCTGGTGCAGCAGGGCCGCGCCGGGCGTACCGCCGGGGAGGATGAAACTGCGCAGCTTCTCCAGCTCCTCCAGGAAGGTGTCGCAGTCCGCCTCCAGCTTGTCGACGTAGGACTGCTCGACCCGCAGCGGCGGATACTTCGGGTTCTCGACCACTGGGGTGCACAGGTCCGCGCCCACGTCGAAGAGGTCGTTCTGGACCCGTACGAGGACCTTCACCAGGTCCTCGGGCAGCTGCCCCAGCGCGATGGCGGCGCCGATCGCCGCGTTGGCCTCGTTGGCGTCCGCGTACGCCGAGATCCGCAGATCGGTCTTGGCGGTGCGGCTCATGTCGCCGAGGGCCGTGGTGCCCTGGTCGCCGGTCCGGGTGTAGATGCGCGTCAGATTGACCATGGGGTCAGCGTAGTTACGCTCCGGCCCGTCGGAAGACCCGTGTGCCCACCGTCACGGCCGCGGCGGCGAAGCCCGCGGCGACCAGGACCCCGTAGAGAGTGGGTACCTCCAGCAGGAGGTGCCCCAGTCCGTCGTCGCCACCCTGCGCGAGGACACCGGCGCGAGCGAGGACGACCCGCTGCCGCTCCTCGTCGGCGGCCGGATCGCCTGGATCGAGCATGCTCTGGTCGGCTGTGTCAGTCAGGAGATGACGAAGGGCCGCCAGGCCGTCGAGGTCTCCCGGGACGCCCTCGGCGTCCTCGACGACATCGAGGGGCTGCTCGGCGACCAGGTCCTCAACTACGCGCGGCGCGGAGCCGAATGACGCGCCCTGGTGTGATGTCCGTCATCTGAGACGTGACGCGCATCTCTTCGTCGCCCCAGCGCGCCCGACGGGTACTAACCTCCGCCGGAGAGCAATGTGAACCGCCGTGAACAAAAGCGCACGGGCGAACAGAAACCAAGGGGTGCGAACGTGGCCAGGAAGCTCGCCGTCATCGGGGCCGGACTCATGGGATCCGGGATCGCGCAGGTCTCCGCTCAGGCGGGCTGGGACGTCGTGCTGCGGGACGTCACCGACGCCGCGCTGACCCGGGGCCGTGACGGCATCACAGCCTCGTACGACAAGTTCGTCTCCAAGGGCAGGCTGGACGCGGCCGACGCCGAGGCCGCGCTCGCCCGCATCACCACGAGCACCGACCTGGACGCCGTGGCCGACGCGGACGTCGTCGTGGAGGCGGTCTTCGAAAAGCTGGAAGTCAAGCACGAGATCTTCCGGGCCCTGGACAAGGTCGTCGGCGAGCACACCATCCTCGCGTCCAACACCTCCGCCATCCCGATCACCAAGATCGCGGCCGTGACGGAGCGTCCGGAACGTGTCGTCGGCGTGCACTTCTTCTCGCCGGTCCCGATGATGCAGCTCTGCGAGCTGGTGCGCGGCTACAAGACCAGCGACGAAACCCTCGCCACCGCCCGGGAGTTCGCCGAGTCGGTCGGCAAGACCTGTATCGTCGTCAACCGCGACGTGGCGGGCTTCGTCACCACCCGGCTGATCTCGGCGCTCGTCGTCGAGGCCGCCAAGCTGTACGAGTCGGGCGTCGCCTCGGCCGAGGACATCGACATCGCCTGCAAGCTGGGCTTCGGCCATGCCATGGGCCCGCTCGCCACCGCGGACCTGACCGGGGTCGACATCCTGCTGCACGCCACCGGCAACATCTACACCGAGTCGCAGGACGAGAAGTTCGCCGCCCCGGAACTGATGCGCCGGATGGTCGACGCAGGTGACATCGGGCGCAAGAGCGGGCAGGGCTTCTACACGTACTGACCGGATCCCCACTCCCGGCCCGCCGGTCCACCGCCGTCCGGGCCGGGGGAGCCGGGGATTCTACCCGGCAGTGACCGGCCCCCGACGAACCGAAGTCACTCCACCGAGTGAATTCGGTATCGGTTTGCTTACAGACGGCAACTTCCCTGTCGTCGCGGCAGTCAGTGGTGGCAGAGGCAAGGCCGGCGACAGAACAGACAGACGGCCCTTCCGGGCTGACGGACCTTTCGGACAGACGGACCTTCTACGGAGCATGACCGGGGAGCACATATGCACATCAGGGGCGACCACGCCGAGCTGGTCGTCGGGGGCCGCCTCGACGTCCGAAGCGCGGCGGACGCCCGTACGGTCCTGCACTCGGCCGTGGACGACGGAGTCGGCGACCTCGTGCTGGACCTGACCGAGCTGGACTCCTGGGACGCCACCGGACTGGGCGTCATCATGGGGGCCCACCGCCGGGCCGGACGGGCCGGACGCCGTCTCGTGCTGCGCGGCGTGCCGCCGCAGATGCAGCGCCTCCTGGTGGCCACCCGGCTGCACCGCATCCTGGCCATCGAGGGCGGCATCGCCGCGGAGTCGTTGCCGCGGGTCTGAGATCGTCCGGGCGACCGGGAAAGTCACGCAATCCTCACCGGAACGTGACCACCTGGACGGCGTGGCACCCCGGCGCTTTATGGATACTGTGCCAAGGCCTAGGGTTCGGCCGTCCGCCGAATGACAACGAACCCACGGGCGGACACCGGACCGGAAGCGACAGCGGGGCGTGCGAGGCCGGAGGGGCAACCGCGCACGACGCGTCTGGGGGACTTTGCGATGGACCCGACACACCGGGAACCGGAAGAGTACGGGCAGGGCCACGACCGATCCGGCGGCGACCCCGGGCACCGCCGGCCGTCCCGCGACTCCGGCGGCGCCGACTTCGGCCCGCAGACACCACAGCAGGTCCGCGTCGTCCAGCTGACCGCCGGCGACCTGCTGCTCACGGTCAACCCCGTCGACGGCAGCGAGGTCGAGGCCTGCCCGCCCGGCTCCGGCCCCGACGCCCCGGTCCGCCGCACCCCCGCCGAACGCGCCCACCACGAACGCGCCGACGCACCCCCCGTCCCCCCGGGCCCGCCCGCTCCGCAGCCGCCCCTCCTGGAGCGCCAGGAAGAGCGAGAGCGCGTGGTCCGCCTGCTGGCGCGCGGCCGCAGCGTCCGCCTCACCGGCCAGGCCGGTTCCGGCCGCACCGCGCTGCTGGACGCCGTCGCCGCCGACTGCGCGGACCTGGCCCCCGACGGGGTGGTCCGCCTCAACGGCCGGGGCCGTACCGGCGCCGATCTGCTGCACGCCCTCTTCGACACCGTCTACAAGACCCGGAGCCACCGCCCCGACCGCGACGAGCTGCTCGCGCTCGTCCGGAACATCGGCGCCGTCGTCACCGTCGACGACCTGGAGATCGGCGGAGCCGCCCTCGATGAACTGCTCACCGCCACCCCCGAGTGCGCCTTCCTGCTCGCCGTCACCCCCGACATCACGACCCCCGGCGTCGACGCCCACCTGGAGGAGGTGCTCCTCGCCGGCCTCGGCCGCGGCGCCTCGCTGGCCCTGCTGGAGAAGGTCGTCGAGCGCCCCCTCACCGAGGACGAGCGGAACTGGGCGGGCGACCTCTGGTTCGAGTCCGAGGGGCTGCCTCTCCGCTTCGTCCAGGCCGGCTACCTCCTCGTCCAGCGCGACCGGATCCGTGCCGACCCCGAAGCCTTCGACGAGTACGACTACTTCGAGCCACGCGCGGACGACGCGCCCCCGCCCCCCGCGGCCCCCGCCGCCGAAGCCCTCG
>NZ_NEUE01000239.1 GCF_002910905.1 Streptomyces sp. SM11
GTCCTGGCGGTGCCGGCGGGCGCGCCTCTCCCGGGAGCGGAGCCCGTACCGCCCGGCGCGGATGCCGCTGCGGGGGTCGCGGTGCCGGTGGTGTGCGCCGTCGTACGCCGGGCGGCGGTACGGGGCGGGAGCGTGCGGGGCGGTGCGTACGCCGGAATCCTCAGCAGGGCGAACACGGCGGCCACCGTCCCGGCCGACGGCAGGAGGAGGAGCGCCGGATGCAGCAGCTCCGCGTACACCAGCGTCCCGGTGGCCACGGGCACAGCCGCCCACAGGGCCAGGAGGACCGCCGTGCCCGGCACGGTGACGCGGACCCGGCGCAGGCGGTGTGCGATGTGGTCGTCCGTGTCGCGCAGCAGGGAACGCGCGGCGCGGCGGCGGGAGATCAGGACCAGGGCGGTGTCGGCGAGCGCCACCGTCGCCAGGGCGGGCAGCGCGGCCCACGCGGCACGGCCCGACGGGGCTGCCACCTGGATCAGCGCGCCGGAGGCGGCCAGCGCGAATCCGGTGAACTGCGCCCCGGTCGCGCCGAGCCGAAGGCGGGCGGGGTGCCAGTTGTGGAGCAGGAAGCCGGCGAGGCCCGCCGCCAGGGCGGCCGGAAGCAGAGCGAGGGCGGGGCTGCCGCCGACGGCGGCGCAGGCCAGCAGCCCGGCGGCGGTGACCACGCCGACAGCGGTCAGCAGCCCGTCGGCGTGGTCGAGCAGGGCGAACGCGTTGGTGACGAGGACGATCCAGAGCACGGCCAGGACGCCCGCCGCCGGTGACAGTCCGGCGAGGCAGACGACGAGGACCGCGGCGGCCGTCTGCACGGCGAGGCGGAGGACTCCCCACAGCGGCTTCAGGTCGTGGACGAGACCGAGAGCGGCCACGGTCCCGGACCCGGCGAGCAGCCCCGCGACGGAGCCCGCCGAGTCGTCCGCCGCACCGAGCCACAGGGCCCCGCCGGCCGCCGCACCGACGCCGAGCACGGCTGCCGGGCCGCCGGTCCCGCGCAGCGCCTTGGCCCGTGGCGCACGCCCGGCCGGTTCGTCCGGGACGTGGGGGCGGAACGCCGCGCGGCGGGCGCCCTTGGCGAGTGCGACCGTGATGAACAGCGCGGCCACACCGGAGGCGATGATCCCCAGCACGTTCACCTGCCCTGCCTTTCCTCGTTCATGACCTGCGGCGCGGGACGCGGGGCGGCCGGTGGAACGACGGCCTCCCGGTTCCCGGCCGGCTGTGGGTCGGGGGACACAGGACGCCACCCGGGTGGCGTTTCTCCCCAACCTACGGGCCAATACCCCCATTCACCCTAAATAACACGAAAAGGGAAGAGTGTTGTTCTTCCGCCCGAACGCGGGGCGACACGCCTCGGCCGAACGAAAGCCGTCAGAACGGGCCGGGATCGGCGGAGTTGGCAGCAGGAGTGGGCAAAGGCGGCATCAGCCCGCGCGGTGACGGCGGGCGTTGCGCTCGGCTGCGGCGTGCCACCAGCGGGGCGGAGCGGGGCCGGTCACCACGGCGGTGGGCTGATCCGGGTGCAGGCCCAGAGCGCGCAGCGCGTCCGCGTCGACCCGGACGACGTACCGGCCGTGCCAGTGCCCGTCCGCGCCGATGCCGCAGACGAGATCGCAGTGGATCCGGTGCCCGGCGAAGGGCATCCAGTCGATGCCGCGGTCACGCAGTCAAGCGCGGAGGGCGGCCCGGGGCCCCGGGGAGCCCTGCAGGTTCTCGCACGACACGACGGTCACCCACTCGGCGCCCGAACCGGCGCCCGTCATCTCCGCGTGCTTCTCCGCGTGCATGGCGTCGAGCGTAACGTCACCCCACGGCGCGTGCGTCCCTACCGTCCACGAAGGTGCTGACGATCTCGATGCCCCCGATCCTGGAGGGGCCCACGTGGTGCGGGTCGTCGCCCAGCACCACCAGGTCGGCGCGCATCCCCGGCGCGAGGGCACCCGCCGCGCCCTCCCAGCCGCAGGCGTGAGCGCCGGCGACCGTGTAGGCGCGCAGCGCCTCGTCGACGGTGACGGCCTCATCCGGGCCGATGAGGCGGCCCGACACGGAAGCGCGTTCGACCATGAACTGGATCGCCCGCAGCGGCGAACCGTCCGTGACGGGGCGGTCCGAACTGCCGACGAGGGCGACCCCGTGGTCCAGGAACCCCCTGCCCCGGTACATCCAGCCGGCCCGCTCCTCCCCCATCACCGTCGCGTAGTCGTCGCCGAAGGAGCGCAGGAAGGTGGGCTGGACCACCGCGCTCACGCCGAGCTCGGCGAAGCGGGGCAGCTGGTCGGGGCGGATCAGCCCGGCGTGCTCGATGCGGTGGCGCGCGTCCGGGCGGGGCCGTAGCTTCTGCGCCCTCTCCAGGGCGTCCAGGGCGAGGTCCGCGGCCCGGTCTCCGATGGCGTGGACGGCGAGCTGCCAGCCCGCGAGGTGACCGTCGACGATGAGGGCGGTGAGGCGGTCGGGGTCGTCCTGGAAGCGGCCGACGTTGCCGGTAGTGCCCTCGTACGGTGAGGTGAGCGCCGCCGTACGCGCCATCATCCCGCCGTCGGTGTAGATCTTGAGCGCGCCCAGGGACAGCCAGTCGTCGCCGAACCCGGTGCGCAGGCCGAGGTCCAGCGCCCGGGTGAACCCGTCGTCGGCGTGCGCCGCGCGGGGGCGCAGGGTGTCGCCGGACGCCATGAGCTGGACCCGCAGGGGCAGCCGGCCACGGTCCCGGAGCAGTTGGTAGGCGCCCAGCTCGACGGGGCTGTGGCCGAGGAGTCCACCGCCGACGCCCGCCTCGGCACAGGCCGTGATCCCCTCGTCGAGGCAGGCGCGGGCGGCGAGCTCGATCGCGTCGGCCAGCTCCTCCTGGGAGTAGGGCAGCCGCAGCCGGCGGGCGGTGGCCATGGCGCTCTCGGCGAGGAAGCCGTCCTCGTGCGGCGTCCCGTCCGGCAGCAGCTCCAGTACGGCGGTGTTGACGACGCAGGCATGCCCGGAGTCGTGCATCAGGAAGACCTTGCGGCCGCGGCTGACACGGTCCAGTTCGGCGGCGGTCAGATGGCGGCCCAGGGCCCGCTGGTCATACCCGGCGACGTCCACCCAGGCACCGGAAGGAGCCGGCCGCCGGGCCGCCGCGTCCACGGCGGCAAGGACGTCCTCGACCCGCTCGCACGGGGCGACACTCGGTGTACCGGCCTTCAACCCGGCCCAGGCCAGGTGGACATGACTGTCGATGAAGCCGGGCAGTACGGTGGCGCCACCCAGGTCGACGACCTCGCGGGCGGGCAGGGAGGTCACAGCCTCGTCCACCCCGACGACCCGCCCCCGCCAGATGCCCAGGTCGTGGGCGACGGGGTGGTGGGGGTCCATCGTGAGGATGCGCGCGTTCGTCAGCCGCGTACAGAGCATGGGCAGTCCGTCCGTCGGAGGTTCGGAGGTCAGGAGGGCCCGGCCGGCACGGGATTCCCTCGGACACGTACAGGTGCGGGGGCTTCGACGCCAGGGCTCCCGCCGGGCCGTCCGCCGGAATGTACTGCCAAGGGCGCGGCCCGCACCATCGGGCCTCTTGAGCGGTCCCTGGACACGGGCGCGCCCTCCAAAGCCCGCCGCACCGCCGGGTTTCCACGGGCACCCGCTCCGGCCGGTCGCTCAACTCGGGCGGCAATCAAGCCCCGTTGTGCTATTAGGTAAGGCTTGCTTTACTGGTGCGCCGGTTGATCGCTCTTCCAAGGAGGCACCTCCATGCGGGTCGTCATGTTCGGTTACCAGACCTGGGGGCACCGCACCCTGCAAGCTCTCCTGGACTCCGAGCACGACGTGGTGACGGTGGTGACGCACCCGAGGAGCGAACACGCCTACGAGAAGATCTGGAGCGATTCGGTCGCCGACCTCGCGGAGAAGCACGGGGTTCCCGTGATCATCCGCAACCGGCCGGACGACGAGCTCTTCGAGCTTCTCCGGGAGGTCGCACCGGACATCATCGTGGCGAACAACTGGCGTACCTGGATTCCGCCGCGGATCTACGACCTGCCGCGGCACGGCACGCTCAACATCCACGACTCGCTGCTTCCCGCCTACGCGGGTTTCTCGCCGCTGATCTGGGCGCTCATCAACGGCGAGCCGGAAGTGGGCGTCACGGCCCACATGATGGACGAGGAGCTGGACGCCGGCGACATCGTCGTCCAGCGGGCGGTGACCGTGGGAGCGACGGACACCGCCACCGACCTGTTCCACCGGACGGTCGACCTGATCGCGCCGGTCACGGTCGAGGCCCTCGGGCTGATCGCCTCCGGGCAGACCGGGTTCACCCGACAGGACCGGTCGAAGGCCAGCTTCTTCCACAAGCGCGCCGAAGAGGACATCCGCATCGACTGGAACTGGCCGGCCGAGGACCTGGAGCGCCTGGTCCGCGCCCAGTCCGCCCCGTACCCGGCCGCCTTCACGTTCCACCGGGGGCAGCGGATCGAGGTCGTCTCCGCCGTCGTGTCCCAGGGCCGCTACGGCGGCACCCCGGGCCGCGTCTTCAACCGCGAGGGCGACGGCGTCGTGATCGTCGCCGGAGCCGACGCCCGCACGGGCCGCAACCACGGTCTCGCGATCACGCGCGTACGGACCGCGGACGGCCACGAACTGCCCGCGACCGAGTACTTCACCTCGATGGGCGGCTATCTCACCGGCCGCCCCTGACGATCGGGACCCCACCCATGCGTACCGCACGTGCCCGGCACTACCTCATGTGCCGGCCCACCTACTTCGACGTGGTCTACTCCATCAACCCGTGGATGGACCCGACGAAGCCTGTCGACACTCCGCTGGCCATCGCCCAGTGGGAGCGACTGCGCGAGGTCTACCTGAACCTCGGGCACACCGTCGACACGATCGACCCCGTCCCCGGCCTCCCCGACATGGTCTTCGCGGCCAATGGCGCGACCGTCGTCGACGGACGCGCCCTCGTGGCCAGGTTCCGCGACACCGAGCGCATCGCGGAGGGCCCCGCCTACCACGACTGGCTGCGGGACAACGGATTCCCCGACCTGCGCACGGCCGCGTTCGTCAACGAAGGGGAGGGCGACTATCTCCTGGCCGGTGACTGGCTGCTGGCCGGCACCGGGTTCCGCAGCGACCCGCGCTCCCACGACGAGGCACAGGAGTACTTCGGACGCCCGGTGATCGGACTGACCCTCGTCGACCCCGACTACTACCACCTGGATACCGCCCTGACCGTGCTCGACGAGAGGACGGTCGCCTACTACCCGGGGGCCTTCTCCTCCGGCAGCCTGGCCGTCCTGAGGCTGCTGTTCCCGGACGCCCTCCTCGCCTCCCCCGGCGACGCCGAGGTGTTCGGGCTGAACGCGACGTCGGACGGGCACAACGTGGTCCTGCCGCAGAACGCGACGGAGCTGGCCGGGCAGTTGCGCGAGCGCGGCTTCAACCCGGTCGGTGTGGACCTGTCGGAACTCCTCAAGGCGGGCGGCAGCGTGAAGTGCTGCACCCTGGAGCTGCGCGGGGACGCCTGAACGCACGGCCTCCCCGCGGAAATTCCGTGGGGAGGCCGCGGGGGCGCCGATACCGTGGGCGCATGACCACCGCGACGCGCACCTTCCCTCCCCGGCCCCTGCACGCCGTCAAGGCCGTGTACGCCCGTCAGACAAGCTGTCCGTCCTCCTTCGCCCTCGCGGTGGCGGACTTCGAGCCCTGGGCGGAGGGCGTGGAGTTCGAGACGGCGGACACGAGCACGGTGCCGGGCTGGTCGGCGGCCGAGGTGGCCGAACTGCACGAGGCGTTCGGCTCCGGCGTACGCGAGGAGCTCGCGGCCCTGGATCCCGGCATCACGGTGGCCGTCGCGGTCGTCCTGCGGTCCGTCAAGGTCCACGAAGTGGACTCCCATCCCCTCGCGTTCCACCGTGCGGGGCGGATCGCCGTCCAGAACGCGCTGGCGGAGGTGTACGGCCCGCCGCCTGACTCCTGGCCGAAGCCGCACTGAAGCCGGGCCACCGACCACCGCCCGCCATTGCCTCCCCGGCCGCGGCCATCGGTGCGGCCCTCGCCCTCGTGGGCGGGCGGATGCCGGTCGCCCTCGTCCAGGACGTCCTGGCGGCGCTGCGCGAGGACGTGTTCACGGCCGCGATCCGGCTGCCCGTCGAACTGCCTCCCGAGACCCGGGCCGGCCGCGCGGCGCGGCAGGCCCGGCGTGCCGCTACCAGCCGGCCTTCACCCCGTTGTAGGCGGTACGGCAATTGGCGTTGTTAGCCTTCGCGGCCAGCTTCTCCATGGAGTTCGTCCAGACCTTCTTGGCGAGCTTCTCCAGCTCCCGCGTCTCGGCGGGGACGTTCGGGGCGTACTTCTTGATCGTCGCCAAGGAGGACCTGGCGAACTTGTTGCACACGGGTCCGGCGGCGTTGCGGTAGCGGGTGTCCAGGTCCGTGGCGACGTCCTGTCCGTTGTTGGTCGCCCAGGTGTTCCAGGCCGCGCACGCCACCTCGGTGAAGGCCTCCTGCTCGGCCTCGCTCAGTCCCAGGACCTCGCCCAGCATGGCGTTCTTGGCCTTGTCCGGGACCGTGAAGTCCGTGACGGGGAACTTGTCGAGGGTTTCGAGCAGCGCCTCCTGGCAGGCGGGAGGCAGCGGGGCCGCCTGCGCGGGGGACGGGGCGGCCAGAACGGAGGCGGAGAGAAGAGCCGTGGTGAGGACGGTGCGCTGGACGGCACGCGAAAGAGTCATGAAGGTAGTACTCCTTGCACGGGAAGACGTGTCGGTCCGAGCACCGCGTCGGTGCCCGGCGGCTGGAGAACGATCACCGTCCGCCCCAGGTCACGGCTCCTGTCGCGTCCGCCCCAGGTCACGGCTCCTGTCGGCGGGGAGGTGGTCAGTTGGGCCGTACGCGTCGCTCCGCCGGCGGAGCGTGCCGCGCGGGGAGCGGTTGCCCGCCGGTGTCCTCGGCGCTCGCGGATCCGGAGGGAACCGGCACGGTCCGCGGCTTCCGTTCCGGTGCCAGCGCGTTGCGGGTACGCCGGCGAAAGACCAGGAATCCCGCCGCCGCGGCTCCGATGAGCCAGAGCAGCTGGGTCACGAGACCCTGGACCGCCGACACGTCGGAGAAGGCCGCGGACATGCTTGCCTGCACAGCTCCGTACGTCGGAAGGAAGCGCACGACCGCGCTGTCCGACCCGGAACTGGACAGAGGGTTCTGGAGGGCTACGTCGAGGACACTGATCATCAGGATGGCGAACATGCCTTCCACCTCCCGGCGGAGTACCGATCCGAAGACCACGCCGAGCGCGCCGTAGGTCAGTGCGGCACAGAACAGCGCGGCCGCGAGCAGGAGGGGCTGCTCGGGCGGCCAGGCGAGTTCGACCACGACCGTGGCGTACGCGGCGATGGCGCCGCACACCAGCGTGAGTGCGCAGAGCTTCGCCAGGACGAGGTGATACCGCGGGTATCCGGCCATGGCCAGACGGCGGTCGAAGGCGCCTCCCGTGAAAGTGGCCGCGAACATCATGAACCCGGCGATCAGGGTGACGGCGTTCAGCGCTCCGGTGATCTGGGTGAGGTGGTTGCCGGGCGGGGACAGGACCTCGCCCGTGGCCCGGAGCCGGAAGGGCGCCGGCTGGTCGGGAATGGTCACATAGGCCAGGGCGATCCACACGGGGATGTACACGACCACGAGCAGCATCGCGAACCGGTTGCGGGCATGTCCGATCAGCGCGTACCGGGACGCGGTGGCCAGCAGTGACCAGTGCCGCCTCATGCCGCCGCCTCCGTACACCGTTCCTGCGGGTGGAGGCGCCCGCCGTCCAGGCGCCAGAGCAGTTCCAGCCGGTCGATGTCGTACGCCAGGTGGGAGACGACCAGCACCGAGCGCCCCGTGTCGCGCAGCCTCGTCGCCAGTTCCCAGAAGCACAGGTACGTCTCCCAGTCGAAGCCCTGGTAGGGCTCGTCCAGCAGGAGTACGTCCGGGTCGTGCATGAGCGCCAGGGTCAGGTTCAGCTTCTGTCGGGAGCCTCCGCTGAGCAGGCCGGCACGCTGGTCGAGGTAGGCGGTGAAGGCCAGGGCCTCCATCACTTCTTCGGCGCGTCCGAGGTCCGGCAGGCCGAACGCGTACTTGAAGAAGTCGAGGTGCTGGCGGACGGTGAAGGAGTCGTCCAGCACCACGGACTGCGGGCAGTAGCCGAACCTGCTGTTGTGGCTCACCGAGCCTCGGTCCGGCCTGAGTTCACCGGAGAGGATCTTCAGCAGGGTCGTCTTGCCCGCGCCGTTCTCCCCGACGATGCCGGCGAGCGTGCCGGGCCGTAGCTGGAGGTCGACGCCGCGGAGAACGGCATGCTGCCGGTAGGAGTGGTGCACATCTGTGACGTCCATCGTGTCGCTCCGTCGTACAGGTCTGACTGATGGCCGGGGGATCGGTCCCCCGGTTCCCCCGCCGGCGGGCCTTCCGGGTGGCCACCCCGGGGCGAACCGGCCCTCTCCTGCCCAACGAGCGGGCCGAGCAGCGGAAACGGTGTCGGCCGCTGGTGCGGCCGCCCTGCCGTCAACCCCGTGCAGAGCGTGTCATCCGTGCGACGGGTCCACCGCCGAAGACGCGCCTGGAGGTCGCGGTTCGGCTGAGGGTTGTCCCGTAGCGTGACCGGGGCCCGGCCTTCACGACCACCTCCAGGAGAGGTTCCGTCACCACGCTCGGGGCCGCTCCCCCAGCGGTCCCGGTTCCGGCGCGTACCGGTGACGTCGCGCACAGCCCAGGGAAGGTCGGTCAGCCATGAGAACGTGCGTGATCGGAGCAGGCCCGTCCGGTCTGGCCGCGAGCAAGGTCCTTGCCTCGCGGAACGTCCCCTTCGACTGTTTCGAGGCCGGTTCGCGCATCGGCGGGCTCTGGCGCCACGGCAACGACAACGGCATATCTGGCGTGTACGCGTCGCTACACGCGAACATCTCGAAGGAGAGCATGTCCTTCTCCTCGCTGGCCATGCCGGGCAGCTACCCGGTCTTCCCCCACCACAGCAAGGTCCTCGCCTACCTGGAGGACTACGCCGCGGCTTTCGGTCTGCACCGCCACATCACGCTCGGCACGGAGGTAACCTCGGTGCGGCCGCTGGACGACGGCGGCTGGGAGGTCGTCCACCGACCCCGCGGGGACCCGGCCGCGGAGGTGACGGCGCAGCGCTACACCGCGGTGGTGGTGGCCAACGGGCACCACTGGGCTCCCCGTCTCCCGGACCCCGCCGTGCCCGGGGCCGAGGACTTCGAGGGACCCGCTGTCCACTCGCACGACTACCGCGTCCCGGAACCCTACGCCGGACGGCGGGTACTGGTGATCGGTATGGGCAACTCCGCGTGCGAGATCGCGGCGGAGGTCTCCCGCTCGGCCGCACGGACGTACCTCTCCGCACGCCACCCGGCGCACGTGTTCCCCAAGATGCTGCTCGGCCGGCCGGCGGACCACTTGGCGTGGAGCCCGCTGTCGGGCCTCCCCCGGTTCCTCAAAGGCCCGGCGATGGCGCTTCTCCTGCGGCTGACCCGTGGCGCCCCGGCCCACTACGGGCTTCCCCGGCCCGTCCGCGGTCCCCTCGCCACCCACCCCTCCACTTCGGACGAACTCCTCGTCCAGCTGGCCCGGGGCGCGATCACCCCGAAGCCCGGCGTCAGCTCGTTCGGCCGGGACACGGCGACCTTCACGGACGGCAGCCGCGAACCCGTGGACGCCGTGGTGTACGCCACCGGTTACTCCATCCTCTTCCCGTTCCTCGACCCCACCGTCTTCGCCGCCCCGGACGGCCGCACAGAGCTCTATCTGCGCACCCTGCCTCCCCAGCTCCCGGGTCTCTACTTCATGGGGCTCGCTCAACCCGCCGGTGCCGCCTTCCCCTTGCTCGAACCACAGGCGGAATGGGTCGCCGGCCTGATCACCGGAGCGGTCGCGCCGCCGTCGCCGCAGGCCATGAAGCGGGCCATCGACCGTGAGCGCCGACGCCATGGCAAGACCTACGTGTCCAGCTACCGTCATGGGATCGAGATCGACATCCGCTCCTACCGGAAGGCCCTGCGCCGCGAACTCCGCGCGGGCAGCAGCCGGGCGCGCGGTGTGGTCCCGCCCCGGTCCGCCGGGGCCGGTCCCGCTCCGGCGGCCGACGCCGTATGATCCGGCCCCGGCGGCCCACTCGACAGCCGGCGCAGGAGAGCCCACGGGTTCACACCGGGGCCGAGCTCTTCTCCAGCTCACCCACAGCCTGCTCCCACAGCTCCGGCAGCAGTTCCCCCAGCGGAAGAGCGCGGTCGGCGACGAAGGACACCTCGGCCCAGTCCCCGAAGAACGACAGCCCCACCCCGAAGAGGTGCCAGGGCACGAGCGGGGGCAACAGAGCGGTGCCCGTCACCTGCGTCCCTCCCAGGCTTCCCTTGTCCGCGAGCGGCATGGAGGTGGCCACGACGTCGGTGACCCGCGAGGAAAGCATCCTTCGGAGGTACCACTCGGTGGGGCGGCCCGGCATGAAGCGGACCAGGTCCTGAATCGCCTGCCGCCAGGTCTCGCCCCGTACCTTCCGGGTCGTCGCCATGACGTGCTCCAGCCGCCGCAGGGAAGCGTCGCCGCCGGACCCGTCCGGCTGTTCCGGGACGGTCCGCACGGGCAGCTCCAGCGGCAGGGCGAAGCACCGGTTTCCCCACGTCTGGTCCTCGTCGGGGCGGCGTGCGTCGATGGGCAGCACGGCCGTCACCCGGGGAAGAGGTACGCCGGCGCGGTCCGTCCAGACCGACAACGCCCCGGCCAGCGCCGCCAGATGTGCATCGTGGGCCGAGCCGCCGCGTGCGGCTCCGATGCCGCGGAGGGTGTCCGCCGGTACACGGCCCCGCCACAGCCGCCGTTCCCCGGTGGGGACGAAGGCGGCGTCCGGGCGGTGGCCGCGAACGGCGAGGGAGCCGGCCATGAACTTCGTCGCCAGCCCGACAGCCCTGCCCACCCGCCGGGGCGCCCCGGCCCGACGACTCCGGCCCGGCACCGGGCGCGCCGACGGCTCCCCATCGCCCAGCATGGTGCGGAAGGTCATGGCGGCAGCCGAACCGTCCTGGCAGGCGTGGTGGAAGCGGTAGCACACGGCGTACGCATCGGGTGCGTGGCCGTGGATCAACCAGATCCCCCAGTAGGCGCCGGGGGCGAAGGGGGCGTTGAGGGCGGTGTTCAGGGCGGCCTCCCACGCGTCGGGGCCGTTGGCGGCCACCTCATGCACATGCCGGTCGACGGAGAAGTCCGCGTCCGGTTGCCACCGGAGCCGCCGGCCGCCTTCGACCCGGCTGGTGAGCAGAGGCATCCGGCCGATGCGGAAGCCGACGTACGCGCGAAGGTCGGCCAGGGCCGGGGGCGGGCCGCTGAGGTAGGCGACGCCACCGGCGTCCCAGCGCACATCGGGCCGGCGACGCGCCATGCTGAGGAACGCGCGGTCGATCGCGTGGGTGGGGTGGCTGGGAAGCGGGACAGACGGACCGGGCGGGTCGGACCCGTCGGACGATTCGGACCGGGTGGCACGGTCGGACGGTTCGGGCCGGGCGGGCCGGGTGGACTGCTCGGAATCAGGCATGGGCTTCGGGGTTTCCAATCCGGGGCCGAGGAGGACTCGCTGACGAATGGAAGGAGCTGACGGATCAGGGGAGGTGAGGGAGATGAGTGGATGGACCGCAGGGGCCGCTGTCGCGGGGC
Source organism: Streptomyces sp. SM11 (assembly GCF_002910905.1). Taxonomy (GTDB): domain Bacteria; phylum Actinomycetota; class Actinomycetes; order Streptomycetales; family Streptomycetaceae; genus Streptomyces. The sequence goes on from NZ_NEUE01000239.1 coordinate 11,652, forward strand.
GGCCGGGACCGTCCACGGCCGACCGAGGCGCACCGTTGCCAAGCCGGCCGGTCACCAGGATGGGCATCGGCCGGAGCAGATCCGTGCGGCACGCGGCTGCCGAGCAGGCTTCGGCAGCCGGATTCGGGGCGGTTCCGGCGGCGGCCCGGCGCATCCGCTGTCGAGCCGCGTCCCGCCCGTTCCCCTGTCGTGACGGGCCTGCCGGACCTCGCTGCCCTCGGCCGACGCCGGAAGGGCGACCCCGCGCAGGTCGGTCCGGAGACCCACCGGAGGGTTCCCTCGAAAGGAGGACGGGGCTGTGATCGCTCCCGTCCGACTCCTGCCGTGTCACGCCGCCCCATGTTCCCGGGCGGCCTGGCTGCGGCAGCTTCCTCCGCTCCAAGCGGGCGCGCACGGTTCGCGGGGCGGCGTACTTCGTTCGGGTGAGCAGAGGGAATGCAGGCTCGCGTCCCGCTCACCGTCTGACATCGTGTGCCGTGCGCCGGAGTCATCGGGTCGAGTGAGGGCCCGATAATCCCCGGCGAGACGGGGCGGCGGAGAGTCGGCAAGCACCAGCCGGACCGGTCGGGCGGACCGCACCGCACCGCACCGCACCGGCCGAACGACCCGTACCACGGACCGTGCGGCCGTCGGCGACCACTCCGTGTCGAAGGACGGCCGATACCGTCCCGTTCCACTCTCCCGTTGTCCGTTGTCCGCTCCCCGTTTCCCGTCCCTCATCTTCCGGTCCCTCTCCCGGTCGCCGCGACGATGGCACCGCTGTCTCCGCACGCCATCGCCCCCCCTTCACCGCCCTTGGAGCACGCTCGTGCACGTCGCCCTCACCGGTGCCACCGGATTTCTCGGACTGCGCCTGTTGCGTCGCCTGCTCGACGCCCACCGGTCGGTGACGGTCCTCGCTCACGCGGGGTCGGGGAACGCTCTGCACCGCATCACCCGGTTCTTCGAACTGACGGGTGCGCCGAAGGCGTTCACCGCAGGGCTTCCCGGTCGGCTGCGGGTGGTGGAGACCGAGCTGGCGCTGCCGCGGCTGGGGCTGTCGGAACGGACGTTCCAGCGGCTCGCCGACGGCCTCGACGCGATCTGGCACAGCGCGGGCTCCATCAACCTGGAAGGTGATCTTCCCGAGCTGCGTCGGACCAACGTCGAAGGGACGCGGCACGTGCTGGAGTTGGCTGCGGCCGGCCGTCGGACACCGGTCGTCCACCACGTGAGCACCGCGTTCGTGGCCGGGGCGCTGCGGGAGGGAGTGGCGTACGAGGACGAGCTGGACGACGCCCACAGCTTCGAGAACGCCTACGAACGGTCCAAGTACGAGGCGGAGCTGCTGGTCCACGCGTGGTCCCGGGAACACGGCCGCCCGGCCCTGGTGCTGCGGCCCAGCATTCTGGTCACGGACCTGCCGCCGCACCCCGAGCTGCCCGCGCATCCGCTGCTGGTCGTCGAACGGATCCTGCGTGATGCGCGACGTGCCGCGGATCCCGTGGAGCCGGTCCCGCACGGCCCGCCCCGAGTCCGGATGGTGGGGCATCCGCACGGCAGGCTGAACCTGTTGCAGGTGGAGCACGCGGCCGAGGTCATGGTGCGGCTGGCCGGGCTGCCGCCGTCGGGCGGGGTCGAGACGTACCACGTCGTCCATGACCGCGATGTGCCCGTTCCCACGGTCGTGGCACTCCTGGAACGGCTGGGTCCGATCTCGGTCGACCTGGTCGCCGCCAAGCCGGACGCTCCGTCGGCGCTGGAGGCGCTGCTGGACTTCTATCCGGGCATGACGATCTACCTCTCCCACCGGCGGCGGTTCGACGACACCCGGGTCAGGACCCGGCTGGGACCGTCGGCGGTCTCCGCCCCCGTGGGCCTCGACTACCTCTGGTCCGGTCTCGCCCCGCGGGGCGAGGCACTCCCCGGAGCGCCGGACATCCCCCCGGCCGCTCTCCCGTCCGCCCCGTACGCCTGACCAGCAGCCGCCCTTCCCCGTTGGAGCCCTCCCGTGTCCGTCCTCGCCGTTCCCGGCTCCCCCGCCGCTTCCCCGCCGGTCTTCTCGCCCGAGGGAATCGCGGCCCGTGCCCGGCGGATCCGGGAGCCCGTCCACGTCGTCAGCGGCTCGGACGGCCGTGACCTGGGGCTCGCGACCGGTCCCGTACCCGATGGCCCGGTGCTCGGTACGCTGCCGCCGCTGTACCCCGAATGGCTCGGCGGTCGCACCTTCTGCGAGGCGCACGGCGTCCGCTTCCCGTATGTCGCCGGGGAGATGGCGAACGGCATCGCGACCACCCGGATGGTCTCCGCGATGGCCGGGGCGGAGATGATCGGCTTCTTCGGCGCGGGCGGTCTGGCCTACCCCGAGGTGGAGCGGGCCGTCCAGTCCCTGGCGCACGAACTGGGGTCCCGCTCGAACTGGGGCGTCAACCTCATCCACTCGCCGGCCGAACCGACGCTGGAGTGGCGCGTCGCCGAACTGCTGCTGCGCACCGGTGTCCCCCTGATCTCCGCATCGGCGTTCATGGAGCTGACCCCGGCGGTCGTCCTGTGCTCGGCCCACGGGCTGCGCCGGGGCGCGGACGGCGGCATCGTCCGGCGCACGCGCCTGCTGGCGAAGGTCTCCCGGCCCGAGGTGGCCGAGAGGTTCCTCTCCCCCGCCCCGCCCGCGCTGCTGGACCCCCTCGTCGCCCGGGGGAAACTGACCCACCAGGAGGCTGAGCTGGCGGCCCTGGTGCCGGTGGCCGAGGACATCACCGTGGAGGCGGACAGCGGTGGGCACACCGACAACCGGCCGTTGTCGGTCCTGCTGCCGAGGATCGCCGCACTGCGGGACGCGCTGTACCGACGGTTCGGATACCGCCGGCCGGTCCGGCTCGGCGCGGCCGGCGGCCTCGGCACTCCCGAGGCGGTGGCCGCCGCCTTCGCCCTCGGCGCGTCCTACGTGGTCGTCGGGTCGGTGAACCAGACGGCCGTCGAGGCGGGCCTGTCCGACGAGGCCAAGGCGATGCTCTGCGACGCGGACGTCTCCGATGTGGCCATGGCCCCGGCGGCCGACATGTTCGAGCTCGGCGTGAGGCTCCAGGTGCTCTCCCGGGGGACGATGTTCGCCCCACGGGCCGCCCGGCTCCATGCGGCGTACCGGGACCACGGCTCGCTGGAGGAGATTCCGTCCGCGCTGCGGGCCTCGATCGAGCGCGATGTGCTGCGCGCCCCGTTCGACGAGGTCTGGCAGCGGGCACGCGCCTTCTGGGAGCAGCGCGATCCCGCCGAGATCACCCGGGCCGAGACCGATCCGAAGCACCGTATGGCCCTCGTCTTCCGCTGGTACCTGGGCAGTTCCAGCCGGTGGGCGATCACCGGGGAGGGGGCACGGCGGGCCGACTACCAGATCTGGTGCGGGCCCGCGATGGGTGCCTTCAACCAGTGGGTGGCGGGCTCGTTCCTGGCCGATCCGGCGCACCGGTCCGTGGTGCAGATCGCACTCAACCTGCTCGAAGGGGCCGCCGTGCTCACCCGCGCCCACCAACTGCGCACGTACGGCCTGGCGTTGCCGGCCGAGGCGTTCACCCACGCGCCGTGCGAGCTGGCGTGAGCGGCACCGACGCCGCCGAGGCGTCAGCGACGATCACCCGACATCGAGGAGACACCGTGTCCGGCTCCACCGCCCGCCAGGTCCCCATCGCCGTGGTCGGCGTGGGCGCCCTGGTCCCCGGCGCGACCGACGCGGCCGGCTACTGGTGGAACGTGACGGGCGGCCGCGACCTGATCACCGAGGTGCCCGCCGCCCGCTGGCGCGTGGAGGACCACTACGACCCGGACCCGGCCGCCCCCGACAAGACGTACGCCCGTCGGGGCGCCTTCCTCTCCGAGGTGGACTTCGACCCGATGGCCTATGGGGTGCCGCCCGCCACTCTGCCGTCGACGGACACCTCCCAGTTGCTCGCCCTGATGGTCGCCGACCAGGTGCTGGCGGATATCGGCGGCCTGTCCGGGGTGGACCGGGACCGGACCGGCGTCGTCCTCGGCGCGGCCTCCCTCGAACTCCTTCCGCACATGTACGGGCGCACCCAGCGCCCCGTGTGGCTGGCGGCGCTGCGGGAGAGCGGCCTCGGCGAGGCGGAGGCGAGGGCCGTGTGCGACCGCATCTCGGCCCGTTTCGCGCCGTGGCGGGAGTCGTCCTTCCCCGGGCTGCTCGGCAACGTCGTCGCGGGCCGGATCGCCAACCGGTTCGACCTGCACGGCATCAACCACACGACCGACGCCGCCTGTGCCAGCTCCCTGGCGGCCTTGTCGACGGCGGTCGGTGAGCTGTCCCTCGGCCGCGCCGACCTGGTGATCAGCGGTGGTGTGGACACCGGGAACGACATCGGCATGTTCCTGTGCTTCTCCAAGACGCCCGCGCTGTCCCCCAGTGGTGACTGCCGGCCGTTCTCGGACGCGGCCGACGGCACCATGCTCGGCGAAGCCGTCGTCATGTACGCGCTGAAGCGGTTGTCCGACGCGGAGCGGGACGGTGACCGGATCCACGCCGTGATCCGGGGCATCGGCACCTCGTCCGACGGCAGGAGCACAGCGATCTACGCCCCGTTGCCCGACGGCCAGGCGCGGGCCCTGCGACGCGCCTACGAGCAGGCGGGCTACGGGCCGGAGACCGTGGAGCTGGTCGAGGCCCACGGGACCGGCACGAAGGCCGGGGACACCGCCGAACTTGCCGCACTCGGCGAGGTGTTCGGCTCCTCGGGCGGTACCGACGGGCCATGGTGTGCGATCGGCTCGGTCAAGTCGCAGATCGGCCACACCAAGTGCGCGGCGGGGGCGGCGGGGCTCCTCAAGGCGGTCATGGCCCTGCACCACAAGGTCCTGCCGCCGACGGTCAAGGTCGAACGGCCGAATCCGGCGGCCGCCGCCCCCGACGGTCCGTTCTACGTCAACACGGAGACTCGCCCATGGGTACGGCCGGCCGGTCATCCCCGCCGGGCAGCGGTGTCGAGTTTCGGCTTCGGCGGCAGCAACTTCCACGTCACGCTGGAGGAGTACGCGCCCTCCGGGTCGGGCCGCGCGGCCCTGCGCCACCGCACGGCGCCGAGCGAGCTGGTCCTGTTCAGCGGCGACTCCCCCTCGGATCTGGTGCCGCCGCGCACGGACGACGGGCGTCCGCTGGCCGCGCTCGCACGCGAGAGCCACGCCTCCTTCTCACCCGCCGCGCGGGTACGGCTGGCCGTGGTCGCCGCCGACTCCGAGGAGCTGCGGGAGAAGTACGCGCAGGCCGCCGTGCTGATCCGGCAGCGCCCCGAGGAGGCGTTCGCCACGCCTGCCGGAGTCCGGTACGCGTGCGGGGAGGCCGCGCCGGGCCGCGTCGGCTTCCTGTTCCCGGGGCAGGGCTCCCAGTACGTCGGGATGGGAGCCGGTCTCGCCATGCTGGCGCCGGCCGCCCAGGCCGTCTGGGACCGGCTCGGCGGCACCCGCTTCGACGGACGGCCCCTGCACCGGGTCGTGTTCCCGCCGCCCGCCTTCACCGACGAGGAACGCACCGCGCGACGGGAGCTTCTCCACGCCACCGAGTGGGCGCAGCCCGCTCTGGCGGTGCACGCGCTCGCCCTGCTGGCGGTGGTACGCGAGCTGGGGCTGCGGCCGGACTGCGTGGCGGGCCACAGCTTCGGTGAGTTGGTGGCGCTGCACTGTGCGGGCGCACTGGACGCCGAGGAGCTGGTGGGTCTGGCACGTCGCCGCGGCGAGCTGATGCGGGACATCGCGGCTGCCCAGGGCGCGATGCTGGCGGTGACGGCGGACCGCGCGCATGTGGCGAAGGTGCTGGCCGATGGCGGGGCCGAGGACATCTGGCCGGCCAACCACAACGCCCCGCGCCAGGTGGTGCTCTCGGGTTCGGTGGAGGCGGTCGTGCGCGCCGAGAAGGCGTTCTCGGCCGAGGGGGTCGGCACCCGCCGGCTGGCCACGTCCACCGCCTTCCACAGCCCCCTGGTCGCCCCGGCCGTCGAGCCGCTCGCGGCGTATCTGCGCACGGTGCCGCTCGCTGAGCCCCGGATCGAGGTCTACGGCAACACGGACGCGGCGCCGTACCCGTCGTCACCCGACGAGGTGCGCAGCAGGATCGCCGGTCATCTCGCCTCGCCGGTGCTCTTCCAGGAACAGATCGAGGCGATGTACGCGGCGGGAGTACGCACCTTCGTCGAGGTCGGCGCCGGCGCCGCCCTGACCGGTCTGGTCGGACAGATCCTCGGAGACCGGGAGCACGCGGCCGTTCCCCTGGACCGGCCGGCCCGGTCGGGGGCCGACACCCTGCACGCCGCGCTCGGCGAACTCGCCGTACGCGGTATCCCCCTCGGTCTCGACAGCCTCTGGGCACCGTACGCCCCGCCCGGAACCCCAGCGAAGGAGCGCGAGCCCCGAATGACCGTGAAGATCAGCGGAGCCAACTACGGCCAGTCCCACAGATCCGGCGCCGCGTCCACCGCCGCGCCCTCCACTCCGGGACATGAACCGGAACGCTCGCCTCAGCCCGCCCCGGCAGCCGCAACCGATCCCGTCTCCGCGTCCGTGTCCGTGTCCGTGTCCGTTCCCGTATCCGCGCCCGACACCCCGGCGGTCCCCATGCCCGCGCACGCCCCCGCCCCGGTCCCCGCCCCGCAGTCGTCGGCGTACGGGACGTCATCCGCGCCCCGGCGGCCCGAGCCGTCGCAGGGCGTCGGGGCCGAGGGCGCTGTCGGCGGCGACTGGTTCGCCGCCGTCGAAAGTGTCCAGCGGCAGACGGCGGAGGCCCACGCGGCCTGCCAACGCATGCTGACCGACAGCCATATGGCCTTTCTGCGGATGACCGAGACGACCCTGGCCGCGATGCTCGGGGTGTCGCACAAGGGCGGGGCCATGGACCTGCCGGCTCCCACCGCGCCGCTTCCGCTGCCCCGCGCCTCGTCAACGCGGCGCGACCCGGCGCCCGTGGCCCCGGCCGCTCCGGTCGCGAGTGCCGTTCCGGTGGCAGCACCCGTGTCCGTTCCCCCGGCTCCCACGCACCTCGCACCGGTCGGGGCCGGAGCGGTAGCGGTGTCTCCGCCCGCACCGGCAGCCGCTCCCGCAGACGGTGCGACGCGTCTGTCGCCGCCGGAGCTGGAGGAGTTGCTCCTGTCGGTGGTGGCCCGGCTCACGGGCTATCCCACCGCCATGCTCAACGTGGACATGGAGCTGGAGGCGGACCTGGGCGTCGACTCCATCAAACGCGTCGAGATCCTGTCGGCCGTACGCCAGCAGGTGGGGGACGCCGCAGCGGGAGATGTCGGGCAGCTCGGCAAGCTCCGTACGCTGCGGGAGATCATCGAATCGCTCACCGGCGGGGTCCGGCCTCCCGAGGCCCCGGGTGCGGCCGGCCGCGATCCCGAGAGCGGTCCGGGGGCGCAAGCCGTGCCCGGCCTTTCGGCCGCACGAAGCTCCGGCTCCGGCTCCGGCTCCGGCGAGCCGACGCCGCTGACGCGGCTCGTACCGCGCGCGGTGGAGTCGCCGGCGTCCGGCCTGACCACGGCGGGACTGCTGGACGGGCCCGTAGTGGTGACCGGTGAGGGTACGGGCGGGTGCCGACTCACCGGCCTCGTCGCCCGGAAACTGGCGGAACGCGGCGTGGAGGCCACCGCCGTGGCGGAGGTGCCCGAAGCCGCGCGCGGCGTCGTCCACCTCGGCGGATTCACCGCGAACGACACGCCGGAGGAGGCACGAGAGGTCCACCGGTCGGCGCTCCGCGCGGCGCGGGCGGTGGCGGCACGGGCGTCCGGGGACGGCGGGGTGTTCGTGACCGTTCAGGACACCGGGGGTGACTTCGGGCTCGGAGGCCATGTGCCCGGCCGTGCGTGGCTGGGCGGGGTCGCCGGACTGGCCAGGACCGCGGCGAAGGAGTGGCCGGACGCCTCGGTCAGGATCATCGACTGCGAGCGGGGCGGCCGGGACGACGAGGAGGCCGCCGAAGCGATCGTGCGGGAACTGTTCGAAGGCGGTGCCGACGTGGAGGTCGGCCTCCGCGCGGACGGCACCCGCGCCGTCCCGCGCACGGTGCCCCGGCCGGTGACGCCCGGCGACACACGGCGGATCTCTTCCGCATCGGTGATCGTGGCCACCGGAGGGGCCCGCGGGGTGACCGCCGCGGCGCTGCTCGACCTGGCCAGGACCCACCGGCCGCGGATCGTGCTGCTGGGCAGGACGGACCTGGCCGCGGAACCTGCCGGTCTGGCGCCGGCCACCGACGAAGCGGCGCTCACCCGCCTGCTCGCGGAGCGCTCCACCGGGGCGGCGGCGGATTCCACCCCCGCCCGGATCACGGAGCGGGCCCGGGGGATCCTGGCCGCCCGCGAGGTACGGGCGACACTGGCGGAGCTGGAGGCCGCGGGGTCACCCGTCCGGTACGTCCGGGTGGACGCCCGCGACGGTGACGCCCTCGCCGCGGCTCTGCGCGATGTGCGCGAGACGTGGGGGCCGGTCACCGGCATCGTGCACGGTGCGGGGGTGCTGGCGGACAAGCGGATCGTCGACAAGACCGACCAGCAGGCGGAGCTGGTGATGTCCACCAAGGTGGAGGGGCTGCGGGCGCTCCTGGCGGCGACGGCCGACGATCCCCTGGACACGATCTGCCTGTTCTCCTCGGTGGCCGCCGTGTTCGGCAACCCGGGGCAGAGCGACTACGCCATGGCCAACGAGATCCTCCAGCAGGTCGCGTCGGCCGAACAGACCCGCCGCCCCGGCTGTCTGGTGCGGTGCGTGGCGTGGGGTCCCTGGCAGGGCGGCATGGTCACCCCGGCCCTGGCCGCGCGTTTCGGCCGGTCGGGGGTCCCGCTCATCCCCCTGGACCAGGGCGCCGCGGCCTTCACCGCCGAGTTGAGCTCCTCCGGTGGGGCCCGCGTCATCCTGACGGCCGGGGACGACCCGGCCGCCCTGTCCCCGGCCGTCGATCCCCGTCGCGCACAGTTGCTCGTCCGCTCGGACACCCTGCCGCAGCTGGCCGACCACGCGCCCGCCGGGGTGCCGGTGCTGCCCGTGGCCCTGGTGCTGAGCTGGTTCGCGGGTGCGGCCGCCTCGTGGCTGCCCACCGCAGGGCGGCTCGTCCTGCGTGATCTGCGGGTGTACAAGAAGTACCCCCTGCCGGAGCTGTCCGGCAGGGGCCACCGGCTCACCCTGCTCGGCAGCCGGGGCGCACCGGGGCCCTCCTCGGACCTGGAGGCGGAGCTGCGGGGCCAGGACGGCCCGGCACACTTCCGGGCCGTCCTCAGCACCGGCGACGAGGAGCCCGAGGCGAGCACGTGGGGCACCCCGGACGGCCTGAAGCCGCTCGACCGGACCGCCTGGTACGACGGGGACGTCCTCTTCCACGGCCCCCGGTTCCAGGCCCTGCGCACGGTGCGCGGTGTCTCGGAACACGGAGCCGAGGCGACCGTCGCGGGCCTGCGTGCCCTGGACTGGTCGGGCGAGCACTGGCCGCTCGACGCGGCCGCCGTGGACGGTGCGCTCCAACTCGCCCTGCTCTGGGGCGAAAAGGCGCTCGGTGCGGCGACGCTGCCGATGTCCGTGGCCGAGTGCAGGGTGCACCGGCACGGCCCGGTGGACGGCGCCGTGCGATGTGTGGTCCGGGGACGGAAGGCGCACGACGCGGGGGCGCGCTGCGACGCGGCACTGATCGACGCCGACGGGTCCGTCCGGCTGGAACTGATCGGTGTCGAACTCGTCCGCCGCCCCTCCTGACCCCGTCCCGGCCTCCGCCCTGCCGTGAAACGAGATCCGTATGCCTGTCGAACCGATCGCCGTCGTCGGACGGGGCTGTGTGCTGCCCGGCGCGCTCGACCCGGACACGTTCTGGGAGAACATCGCCGCGGGCCGGGTGAGCCTGTCTGCCGCCCCGCCCGGCCGGTGGCGGTTGCCGCGCCGCTGGGCCATGGGCACGGTGGACGACCACCTCGACCGCACCTGGACCGAGGTCGGCGGCTACGTCCAGGGGTTCGGGTCCGTCTTCGACCCGGGCGGCTTCCGGATCGCCCCCGAGCGGATCGCGTCGCTGGACCCGCTCTTCCACTGGGTCCTGTACGGGGTACGGCAGGCGCTCGCCGAGGCGGGCCGCACGGGCCCGCTCCCGCGCGGGGGGCTGGTGCTGGGGAACCTGTCGTACCCGACGTCCGCCGGGGCGGCCTTCGCCGAACACGTCTGGCTGTCCGCGCAGCGGCCCCGGCTGCGCGACGCCCTGCTGACGGGTGAGCGTCGTGCGCGCCCGGACGCCCGCAACCGCTTCTCGTCCGGGCTGCCCGCCCTGCTCGCGGCCCGCGCGCTGGGGCTCGGGGCGGGGGCGTGGTCTCTCGACGCCGCCTGCGCGTCCTCGTTGTACGCGATCAAGCTGGCGTGCGACCGGCTGCACGACGGCACCGCCGACCTGATGGTGGCCGGTGCGGTCAGCCGCCCCGATCCCCTCTTTCCGCAGGTGGGGTTCTGCGGGCTGTCCGCGACGAGCCGTACGGGGCGCAGCCGTCCGTTCCACCGGGACGCGGACGGGCTGGTGCACGGCGAGGGGGCCGGGTTCGTCGCCCTGATGCGGCTCTCCGGGGCACGCGCCGCCGGCCTGCCCGTGCTCGGTGTGATCCGCGGTGTGGGGCTGTCCAACGACGGGCGCGGCTCGGGGCTGATCAGCCCGTCGGAGGAGGGCCAGGTGCGGGCCATGCGCCTGGCGTACGACAGGGCGGGCGTCGCGCCCGAGTCGGTGTCGCTCGTCGAGTGCCATGCGACGGGGACGCCGGTGGGTGACGCGGTGGAGGCGCGCGGCATGGCCCGGGTCTTCGGGGCCGCCGACGACGTCCCCATCGGTTCGGCCAAGTCGAACGTCGGTCACCTGCTCGCCTCGGCGGGCGTGACGGGACTGCTGAAGGTGCTCGGGGCGATGCGTGCGGGGGTCCGTCCGGCGACGCTCGGCGCCGGGCGGCCGCTGGACGTGCTGGCGGGCACGCCGTTGCGGGTGCTGACCGCACCGGAGGAGTGGGTGGGTCCGCGCAGGGCCGCGGTGAGCGCCTTCGGGTTCGGCGGGACCAACGCCCACGTGATCGTCGACCATCCGCAGGACGCGCCCCCGTCCGCCGCACCCGGTCCGGCGCGGGGCTCGGCGTCCGGTGTCCGGCGTGCCGACCCGGCCGCCGATGCGCCGCCCTCGGACCCGGTACCCGACGCGCGGGAGTCCGGTACACCGGTGGCGATCGTCGCCGTCGGTGCCCGGGTCGGCGAGGGGACGTCCACCGAGGACTTTCGCCGGGCGGTGCTGGGCGGTGAACGGCGCGGCCCCGTCGTGGAGATCCCCGTGGAACTGACGGACCTGTGCTTCCCGCCGCTGGGCCTGGAGCGCACCGTGCGTCATCAGCTCCTGGTCCTGGAGGCCGCCCGGGAGGCCGTACGGACGGTGAGCCTGCCGCGTGAGCGGACCATGGTGGTCATCGGTACGGGGGTGGACCCCGAGGTGGCGCGCGCGGGTGCCCGCTGGCGGGTTCCGTACTGGATGGAGCAGTCGGGGGTGGCCCCCACCGGTCCGTCGGCGGATCTCGCCCGGGAAGCCTTCACTCCGCCGATGACGGCGGAGGGCGTGGTGGGCAGCATGCCGAACCTCGCGGCGAACCGCATCAGTACGCAACTGGATCTGGGCGGGCCCGGGTTCACGGTGTCCGCGGAGGAGGCGTCCGGGCTGGTCGCGCTGGAGCTCGCGGCCCGGGCCGTCCGGTCGGGGGAGGCCGACGCCGCTCTCGTGGGTGCCACCGACCTGTCCTGCGAGGCGGTCCACCGGGCCGCCCTGCGGGAGCTCGGTCACGGGGACGAGCCCGGGGACGCCGCCGTCGTCCTGGTCCTCAAGCCCCTGGACTCCGCGCGCGGGGCCGGCGACACCGTCATCGCCCTGCTCGACGAGGGGGCCGCCGACGAGCCCGACATGGTCATCGGCGACGGCCCCAAGGCGGTGTCCGACCCCGCGTCGGTCTTCGGGCGGGCCCATGCCGCGTCGGGGCTGGTTTCCGTCGCGGTCGCGGCGCTGTCGCTCCAGCACCGCGCGGTCCCCCGTGCGGGCGAACCCGCGGACACCGCGGCCGTCGCCCATACCGCGCGGGTCGTCGTCGAGCCGCTGGAGGGACCGGCCGCGAGCGTTCGGCTGCGCGCGGGGGATCCCCGGGCGTGGCTGCGGGGCCGGGCTCCGCGCCTGCGCGTCTTCTCCGGGGCCGACCGCCGGGAGGTGCTGGACGCGCTGGAATCCGGTACGGAGTCCTCGGTCGGGCCCGCCCGGCTGGCGTTCGTGGTCGACGGTGACACCACGCCGCAGGACCGCGAGGAAGCCGCCCACCGCTGGCTGACGCGGGGCGGGGTCCGTCCGGCCGACGTGTTCTACCGAGACGGGCCGGTCACCGGGCAGACCGCCTTCGTGTACACGAACGGTTCGGCCGCGTACCCGGGGATGGGCCACGAGCTGATGCTCGCGTGCCCGTCGCTGGGCGAAACCGTCCGGGAGAAGCATCGGGCGGTGGGGACGCGGCTCCGGTCCCGGGTGGAGCCGGGAGTGCTCGGCCAGATCTGGTCGGTCGCCGAACTGGCCGTGCTCCACACGGTGTTCAGCCGCAAGGTTCTGGGGCTGCGGCCCGACGCGGCGCTCGGCTACTCCTCGGGCGAGTCCACGGCGCTCGTCGCACTGGGGGCCTGGCCGGACGCCTCGGGACTGTACGAGGCCACCCGGGACAGCGGTCTGTTCACGACCGAACTCACGGGTGAGCTGCGGGCGGTCCGACGCTCCTGGCGGCGGCGGGGCATCCAGGGCTCCCGGTGGTCGAGCTACCTGGTCGGGGCTCCCCTGGAAGCCGTCCGCGCGGAGCTCGCCGCGGAGGCCGCGGTCCATCTGATGGCGGTGAACGCGCCCGGGGTCTGTGTCATCGGCGGCGAGTCCCGGGCGTGCGCCGCGGTCGTGGCCAGGATCGGTGCCGACCGGGCGATCGAGCTGGACTACGACATGGCGGCTCACGCGCCGGAGCTGGCCGAGGTCGAGGAGGTGTGGCGCGCGACCCACCGCCGTCACACCGTCGAGGTGCCCGGAGTGCGGTTCTACAGCGGGGCCACCGGGCGGGCGTACCGGCCGACGGCCGAGCGTGCCGCCGAGGCGATCACGGCTCAGGGGCTCGGCACGATCGACTTCGCGGCCACGGTCGAGCAGGCGTGGGCGGACGGTGTCCGGATCTTCGTGGAACACGGGCCCCGGAGGCTGTGCACCGGATGGATCAAACGGGTGCTCGGCGACCGGGAGCATGTGGCCGTCGCGTTGGACGTCCCGGGGGACACCGGGCTGCGGCACCTGTGCCTCGCGGTCGGCGAACTCGTCGTCGCCGGAGTGCCGGTGGAGGCGGACGCGCTGTTCGCCCGGCTCGCCGACGCCGCGACGGAACCCCCTCGCCCCGGCCCCACCGTCACCGTTCGCGTACCCCCGTCCCCGTGCCTTCCGCCGCCCCTGGAGCCTGCCGTGACCGTTCTGCCCCGGGCCCCCGAGCTGACCCCGGTCCCGGACCGTGGCCCCGGCCGGTTCGCCGCCCCGGCGGAGCCGGGGGCGACGGGGGCCGGTGCCGTGGCCGCCCGGCACAGTCTCCGGGTCGCCGCACTGCACCAGGAGGTCATGGCCGCGCACACCGAGGCCCATCAGCGGTTCCTGCGGCTTTCCGCCCTCGCCCTCACGGCACTGACGGCTGCCGGCACGACCGGAACCGGTCCCCGCCCCGCTCCCGTACGGCCACTCGGGCTCATCGCACCGCGTCCCCTCGCGTCGCCCCCGGTGCCGGCTCCGAAGCCCGGGCCCACGTTCGACCGCGCCCAACTGGAGCACCTGGCCGCCCGCGAGATCTCCACCCTGTTCGGCCCGCGCTTCGCGGAGCAGGACGGCTACGCGGTACAGACCAGGATGCCCGGGCCGCCCATGCTGCTCGCCGACCGGGTCACCGGTATCGACGCCGTCCCCGCGGCGCTCACCCTGCCGGGCCCGGTGCGCACGGACGGCAGGATCTGGACGGAGACCGACGTCCTGCCCGGCAGTTGGCACCTGGACTCCACGGGGCGCATGCCGGCCGGTCTGCTGATCGAGGCGGGCCAGGCCGACCTGCTCCTGCTCAGCTGGCTGGGTGTCGACCTCCTCAACCGGGGCGAGCGCGCCTACCGGCTGCTCGGCTGCGAGGTGGCGTTCCACGGCAGCCCGCCGGAAGCGGGCGACACCCTGTGCTTCGAGATCCACATCGACGGCCACGCGGAGGCCGACGGCGTCCGGCTGGCCTTCTTCCACTACGACTGCTACGTGGACGGCGAACTGCGGCTGAGTGTCCGCAAGGGCCAGGCCGGGTTCTTCACCCCCGCGGAACTCGCCGACAGCGGTGGCGTCCGGTGGGATCCCGCCGAGCACCCGCCCGGCGACGGACTGCCGCTCGACCCGCCGGCCGTACGCTGCGAACGGACCCGCTTCGGTGCGGACCGGATGCGGGCCCTGTCCCAGGGGCGGCCCGCCGACTGCTTCGGGCCCGGCTGGGAGGCGACGGCGGCCCACGTCCGTTCCCCGCGGCTCGACGAGGGCCGGCTGCGGCTGCTGGACGAGGTCACCGCCTTCGACCCGGCCGGAGGGCCGTGGGGCCGCGGCTATCTGCGTGCCGAGACCTCGTTGTCTCCGGACGACTGGTTCTTCACCGGCCACTTCAAGAACGACCCCTGCATGCCGGGCACCCTGATGCTCCAGGGCGGTCTCCAGGCGATGGCGTTCTACCTCACAGCCATGGGGTTCACGCTCGACCGGGACGGCTGGCGCTTCGAACCGGTCAGCGACCACCCCTCCACGGCGGTGTGCCGAGGCCAGGCGACCCCGGAGGGCCGGCGGGTCGTCTACGAGCTGTTCGTCCGCGGCGTCTCGGCCGGGCCGATTCCGACGCTCCACGCCGACATCCTGGGCTCGGTGGACGGGGCGAAGGCGTTCCTGGGCCGCGACATGGCGCTCCGGCTGGTCCCCGACTGGCCGCTGTCGCACTGGCGGCACTCGGGCCCGCCCGCCGTCCAGACCGACGGGAACCCGGTGCCGCTGCCACGGCTGGCCGGACTGACCGGGCACCGGGAGGAGAAGCCGGTGGCGGTGGCCGCCGACGGATTCCCCTTCGACCACGCCTCGCTGCTGGCGTGTGCGTGGGGCAGGCCGACTGAGGCGTTCGGCGCCATGTACGAGCCCTTCGACGGCATGCGCAGGGTGGCCCGGCTCCCCGGCCCGCCGTACCACTTCATGAGCCGGATCGTGGCGGTGGACGGGCCGCAGGCCGGGATGCGTGAGGGCAGCGTCGTCGTCGCTGAGTACGACGTACCGGACCGAGCGTGGTACTTCGAGCAGAACGGTGGCCGGGCCATGCCGTTCGCCGTCCTCACCGAGATCGCGCTGCAACCGTGCGGATGGCTCGCCTCGTACGTGGGCAGCGCGTTGACCAGCGGGACCGACCTGCTGTTCCGCAACCTCGACGGGTCCGGAACCGTCATCGGCGAGGTCACCCCGGCCACCCGCACGGTGCGCACCAGGGCCGAGCTGACGCGGGTCTCGTGCAGCGGAGACATGATCATCGAGTCGTTCCGGGTGACGTGCACGGCCGACGACGCGCCCATGTTCGAACTTTCCACGGTCTTCGGGTACTTCCCCCGGTCGGCCTTCGAGAACCAGCAGGGTCTCGCGACGTCGGCCGACGACCGGACCCGCCTCGACGAGCCGTGCGGCAGGGCGGTCGACCTGGCGACCCGTCCCTCCCGGTACTGCGCCGGGGAACCACGCCTGCCGGGAGCGATGTTGCTGATGCTGGACCGGATCACGGGCTACTGGCCGGATGGCGGAAGCGCGGGGCTCGGTCGGCTGCGGTCGGAGAAGGACGTCCGCCCTGACGCCTGGTTCTTCCGTGCCCACTTCTTCCAGGACCCGGTGCAGCCGGGGTCGTTGGGCCTCGAGGCCATGTGTCAGCTGCTCCAGTTCCACCTGCTCGAACGGGGCGCGGCCGACGGTGTCGCGCGCCCGCGCTTCGAACCGGTGCTGCCCGGCCGCGAGGCGTCCTGGACCTACCGGGGGCAGATCACTCCGGCCAACCGGCTGATCCGGGTGGACATGGACATCGTGGAGAGCGGCACGGACGCGCGCGGCCCCTATGCGGTGGCGGACGCGTCGCTGTGGGGCGACGACACGTGCATCTACCGGGTGCGAGGGCTGGGGATGCGTGTGGTGCCGGAGGCGGCGCCCGTGGCGTGAGACGCTCCGCCGCCACGTGTCCCCGCCCTCGTGCCGGGATCCTGCTGGACCGTCTCCGCCGACGACCGAACAGCAAGCGAATCGGGTATCGCCTTCCCGATCCCCGTACTGGACGACAACGGCGGATGCACCTGACTCGGGGCTTTGAAATCCTCGGCCGGCACGACATCAACCGGTTCCGCGCGGAGGTTGTCGCGCTTGCGGGGGAATACGGTTCGCCGGAAGCGACCTGCTGCGCTGCGCGGCGTGTGATGGTTCGATCATGGAGGCACACCCCCCAGGGCATTGGGCACCCGATCCGCCGAGAGCGGTGTACCAGTGCGTAGACAGCGGCTGCGCGACGATCCGGGCACCCGTGCGGGTGATCGACCGCGAACTGGGCATCGAGGAGGAGTGAACGCGGGTACGTCAGTGGCCCGGGCCGTCGCGACAGCCGAAGGTGTCCGCGTTCCGGGACAGTCGGTGTAAAGCGCCTCACAGACCGGGCACCTCGGGCCGGACTTACGGGATCATGACCCGATGGACGCTCGTTTCCTCGGCATCGCCGAGCTGACCGAAGCCCCGTCCGTGGCGGTCGTGGTGGATGTCATGCGCGCTTACACGGTGGCCGCCTGGGCCTTCGACCGGGGGGCGGAGAAGATCGTGCTCGCCGAGTCGCTGGACGACGCCCTGGCCCTCAAGGCCCGCCACCCCGAGTGGGTGATGCTCAAGGACGGTCCGCCGGCTCCCGGCTTCGACGCCGTCAACTCACCGGGCCTGCTGCGCTCCGTCGACCTCGGCGGACGGACCGTCGTACAGAAGACCACGGCGGGAACGGTCGGTGCCCTCGCGGTCAAGGAGGCCTCGCTGGTGCGGTGCGCCGGCTTCATGGTGGCGGAGGCGACGGCCCGGATCCTGCGCCACCGTGCGTGCGACGCCGTCACGTTCGTGGTCACCGGCGACGAGGGGCGTGCCGAGGAGGATCTGGCGTGCGCTCAGTACATCGCGCAGAGGACCACCGGGGCCGGGACGGACGCGACCGCGTTCCTGCGCCGCGCCGGCGAGTCACGCGCCGCCGCCGAACTGACGGAGGGGGTACGGCAAGGAGCCCAATCCGATGACGTCGCGCTCTGTCTTGAGCTCGACCGGTCCCCCTTCGCCATGGTCGCGACCTTGGAGGACTCGCTGATGGTCCTCCGCCCGCGCGCCGTGCCCGACCTCCGGGCAACGCCCAACCACCTTCACCCGGCAGGGTAGACGGAGCAGCACCCGGCACCCCGTGGCGTACGCCCAGCCGCACCGGATGCCCCCAAGACGGCCATGCCTCTCCAGCATGCCGGTGCGACGTCAGGCAGACGGGGTCACCGGTGGGATCTCGGCGATCAGAGCCTCGACGAGAGTTGCGGCCTCGTCGCGGATCGGGCGGACGGCGGCCACGCCCTGGCCCGCGGGGCACTCCGGCTTCCGGTCGAGGCGGCGCTTGCCGGGGAAGGCGGGGCAGGTGTCGCCGCAGCCCATGGCGACAAGGCCCCGTGACGCGGCGCGACCGGTCGGCGATCCCGTACGCGCGACCGTGCGGGAGAGCCGGCCGTCACGTGATGGCGGGGCTGCGGCGCTCGACGAGAACGACATCGCGCCACACTCCGCGCCTGCGACCGATCCGCTCCCGGATGCCGACGACCCGGAAACCGGCCCGCTCGTGAACGGTGAGGCTTGCGGTGTTCTCCGGGAAGATCCCGGACTGGATGGTCCAGATGCCGGCCTGCTCCGTGGAGTCGACCAGCGCCTTCAGCAGAGCGGAAGCGATCCCGCGGCCGCGTGCGCCGGGGTCGACATAGACCGAGTGCTCGACGACACCCGCGTACGCGCACCGGTCGGACACCCAGCTCGCCGCCACCCAGCCCAGCACCGCACCGTCCCCACCGAGGGCGACGAAGCGGTGGCCGGGCAGTTTCGCGGCGTCGAAGCCCTCCCAGTCGGGCGGGTCGGTCTCGAAGGTGGCGTCGCCCTCGTCGATGCCCGCCCGGTAGATGGCCAGCACCTGCTCGGCGTGGACCGCCGTCAGCGGCACGACCACGACGCTCGACACCCCGCTCACCCCGCTCACCGCGCTCCCGGTCCCGGCGATCAGGCGGCGGCGCGCAACGTCAGCAGCCGGCCCATCCCGGCGAGCACCGACGGTTCGACCCGGTAGTAGACCCAGGTGCCGCGCCGCTCGGACGTCAGGAGCCCGGCCTCCTTCAACTTCTTCAAGTGGTGGGACACGGTGGGCTGGGAAACGCCGACATCGGAGATGTCGCACACGCACGCCTCGCCGCCCTCGTGCGAGGCCACGGCGGAGAACAGCCGCAGGCGCACCGGGTCGCCGAGGGCCTTGAACATCCGCGCGGCCGTCTGCGCCTCGTCCACGGTCATCGGGCGCTCGGTCAGGGGAGGGCAGCACGGCACCACGCCTCCGCCGTCGGCGGGCTCGGTCAGCGGCAGCACCTTCGCATTCGACATACGTCTATGTTGACACACGTCAAACCAGGGCGACCGGGCGCCTGCGCGCGGGCGAGGGCGACCGGGGGCCGGCGGGGCGAGTTCCGGCCGGGCAGCACCGATAGCGGCCCCCTGGGGCACACCGCACGACCTCCACCATGCCGACGCACCCCTATGTTGACGTCCATCGATATAAGTGCCACCCTGGGTGGCGTAAGCCATCGACAGATGTCGAAACAAGCAGGAGTCGCAGCCGTGAACACGCCCGCCATCACCGAACTGCCCGTCGTCGTGATCGGAGCCGGGCCCGTCGGTCTCGCCGCCGCCGCCCATCTGATCGACCGGGGCATCGAGCCCCTGATCCTGGAAGCCGGGGCCACCGCCGGCGCCGCTGTGCGCGACTGGGCGCACGTGCGCCTCTTCTCGACCTGGGGCGAGGTCGTCGACCCGGCCGCCGAGAAGCTGCTGGCCCCCACCGGCTGGACCCGCCCCGACCCGGACACATATCCCTCCGGCGGGGACTGGGCCGAGCGGTATCTGCAGCCGCTCGCCGACGTGCTCGGCGAGCGGGTCCGCCTCGACGCCCGGGTCACCGGCGTCTCCCGCGCCGGCCGCGACCGGATCGTGGACGCCGACCGCGACCAGCAGCCGTTCACCGTGCACATCACCCACGCCGACGGCCACGAGGAGCGGGTCCTCGCCCGCGCCGTCATCGACGCCTCGGGCACCTGGACCACCCCGAGCCCCGCCGGCGCCTCCGGCCTGCCCGCCCTCGGCGAGAAGGCCGCGGCCGACCGGATCACCTACCGCGTCCCCGACCTCAAGAACCCGGCCGTGCGTGCCCGATACGCGGGGCGCCGCACCGCCGTCATCGGCTCCGGGGCCTCCGCCTTCACCGCCCTCGCCCACCTCGCCCACCTCGCCACGTCCGACGACGGCGCGGGCACCAAGACCGTGTGGGTCCTGCGCCGCGGCATCTCCGGCTCCACCTTCGGCGGCGGCAGCGCCGACCAGCTGCCCGCCCGCGGGGCCCTGGGGCTCGCGGCGAAGGCCGCCGTCGACGAGGGACACGCGGACGCGGTCACCGGCTTCCGCACCGAAGCGATCGAACGCGACCCCGACGGCCGCCTGGTCCTGGTGGGCGAGGACGGGCACCGCCTGGACGCCGTCGACGAAGTCATCGTGCTGACCGGCCTCCGCCCCGACCTCGGATTCCTCGACGAGCTCCGCCTCGGGCTCGACGAACGGCTCCAGGCCCCCACCGAGCTCGCCCCGCTGATCGACCCCAACCAGCACTCCTGCGGCACCGTCTACCCGCACGGCCACCGCGAACTCTCCCACCCCGAAACCGAGGTCTACCTCGTCGGCATGAAGTCCTACGGCCGCGCCCCGACCTTCCTCGCCATGACCGGCTACGAGCAGGTCCGCTCCGTCGCCGCCGCCCTTGCCGGAGACCTCGAAGCCGCCGACCGCGTCGAACTCACGCTCCCCGAAACCGGAGTCTGCGGCGGGGCAGGCCTCTTCGACGACCCGACCCCCGTAAAGGCCGACACCGGAGGCTGCTGCGCGACCCCGGAACCCGCCCTGGTCCAGCTCGGCGCGGACGCACCGGCCGCTGCCGTAGCCCTGGACGAAGCACCGGCGGGCGGCAGCTGCGGCTCATAACCGGCCTGCCGCACCACCGATCGCTTCGCGCCGGCTGACCGGCTGACCGGCCGGTCAGCCGGTCAGTGGTAGGCGTGGACGACGGCGTGGCCCTTGCCGCGGCCGATCATCCACTTGTTGACCGGGGTCGTGATCACAAAGGCCACGGCGAAGCCGCCCAGCAGCGCTGTCCAGAACAGCGCGTCCGACAGGTGGGCGTCCAGCGCGCCGGGCGTCAGGGCGATGATGGCGTTGTCGACGAACTCCATCACCGCGATCGAGACGGTGTCGGCGGCCAGCGCCACCTTCAGGGCGGCCTTGAGGCCCAGACCCGCCCCGCGGACCGCGAACAGCGTGAACGAGTAGCCGAACACGAACGCCAGGGCGATCGCCAGGACCATCGTCTGAACGTTGCCCCACATCAGGGCGGTGCCGATGACCATGCCGAGGATCTCACCGATCGCACAGCCGGTCAGACAGTGCAGCGTGGCCTTCGCGGCAGCCCACCACGTCACCCCGCCCTTCCCCGGGCCGCCGTGCCCCCCGTCCGCCCGCCACTCCCCGTGGTCATGGGCGGTACCGGTGTGGTGCGTACCGTGATCCATGGTCGTGATCTCCCGTACCGTCCGGTGTCATCCCGCCGATCCACACAACAACCTATACCCCACAAGGGTATTAATTCTCGGCGGATCAGCGGGACGAACGGCTCCTTCTCCCCTTTCGGAGGCCGAACACGGCGGCTCCGAGGACGAGAACCGCGACGCCGGAGATCACCGTGCCCAGAGGCAGGGCGAAGGCAAGGACCGCGCAGCCGGTCAGGCCGACGGCGGGGACGAGGCGGTTCGGTCGCCCTTCGCCGGGAGTGAGGGTCCAGGCGGAGGCGTTGGCGACGGCGTAGTAGGCCAGCACACCGAAGGAGGAGAACCCGATCGCTCCGCGTACGTCGGTGGTCGCGGCGAGCACGGCGACGACGGCGCCGACGGCGAGTTCGGCGCGGTGGGGGACACCGAAGCGGGGGTGGACGGCGGCCAGGGCGGGCGGCAGGTGCCGATCGCGGGCCATGGCCAGGGTGGTGCGGGAAACTCCGAGGATCAGCGCGAGCAGTGAGCCGAGGGCTGCGACGGCGGCGCCCACGCGTACGACGGGCACCAGCCAGTCGGCCCCCGAGGCGCGTACGGCGTCCGCCAGCGGAGCGGTCGCGTCCGCCAGGCCGCCCGGACCCAGCACCGCCAGGGCGGCCCCGGCGACGAGGGCGTACACGGCGAGGGTGATGCCGAGCGCGATCGGAATGGCGCGCGGAATGGTGCGGGCGGGGTCGCGGACCTCCTCGCCGAGGGTGGCGATGCGGGCGTACCCGGCGAAGGCGAAGAACAGCAGACCCGCGGACCGGATCACCCCGCTGGCGTCGGCGTCCGAGCCGATACGCACCCGCGCGCCGTCCGCACCGGACGAGGTCAGGGCGGCGATGGTCACGGCGGCGAGCACGGCCAGGACCACCGCGACGATGACCCGGGTGAGCCGCGCCGACTTCTGCACCCCGGCGCAGTTCACCGCGGTCAGCGCCACCACGGCGGCCACCGCCACCGCGCGTTCCTGACCGGGCCACAGGTATGCGCCGACCGTGAGAGCCATGGCCGCGCAGGAGGCGGTCTTGCCCACGACGAACGCCCAGCCGGCCACATAGCCCCAGAAGTCGCCCAGGCGTTCGCGGCCGTAGACATAGGTGCCGCCGGACAGGGGGTAGCGGGCGGCCAGCCTCGCCGAGGAGGTCGCGTTGCAGTAGGCCACGACCGCGGCCAGGGCCAGGGCGAGCAGCAGTCCGGAACCGGCGACCTCCGCCGCCGGGCCCAACGCCACGAAGACCCCGGCCCCGATCATCGATCCCAGGCCGATCACCACCGCGTCGAGCACGCCCAGGCGGCGCCGCATCCCGCCCGACCCCTCCGCGACACCCACCGTGTTCACGCGCACTCCCTGTCGACCCGCTTCAAAGATCCCAGCGCACCGTAGCCGAGCCGGCTGTCGCGCCAGAAGCCGCCCCACCTATTCGATTATGACTATCGTTCTCATGTAGCGTTTCGGGACCGACGTCAAAGGTGGTCCCCATGGCAGTCCCGAAGCGGAAAATGTCCCGCAGCAACACCCGTCACCGCCGCGCCCAGTGGAAGGCGGTGACGCCCCAACTGGTGTCCGTCACGGTCGACGGTTCCGTCCACCAGGTGCCCCAGCGACTGGTGAAGGCCTACGAGCGAGGCCTCCTGCGCCCCGAGGGCTGATCCCTCACGGCGCGGAAACCTCCTGCCCGTCACCGCGTTTTCCGGGCGCCGGAAAGACCACGCCGCTCAACACGGAACCGGCAGGAGGCCACGGGCTCGCCGAGCGCGGACTCGCCCCGTACGAGGACGACGAACGCGCCCCGCACGCGCGACTCCTTCTTCCTGGGCCTGCGCCAAGGCCTTCCTCGGCCTGCGCCAAGACGGAACGGACGTCCTGTCGCTGGGCGAACCGCTTCGGCTGGAGGTGAGCCACCGCGAGAACCTCTGGGGCAGGCGAGACGGGTCGACGGATGCCCGCAGGACCACCGAACCGGACCGTCCAGGGCCGCACCCAGTCGCTGGACGGGGCCGTTCTCCGCGTCCATTCCGAAGAGTGGCCGGTCTACTTCACCACGGGGCACGAGCCGACCGCCGCGGCAGCTCCGCGGGAACCGCCCGAGAAGCGCAGGCTCTGACGAGTTCATGCACGACAGATGGTGAGAGATCGAGCGGCGGCCCCGAGTATGACGGTGGTGGGCGGTTTCGATGCGTATCCAGGACGAGTTGCGGTGAATGGCGCATTCCGACTGGTTCAGCGCGCCGAGGGAAATGTAGCGTCGCGATCATGGAAACGCTGATCGGAACCACCACTGACCAGGCGCCGGCGAACCCGGCCGCGACCGAAGACATGCTGGCCACTCAGCCGGTCGGCTACTGGTGCGGGCTGACCCATACGACCGTCACGCGGCATCTACGTGACGCGATGGCCAGGATCGACGTCACGCAGCCGCAGTACTGGGTACTCAACCGCGTGAACGGCGGCCCCACGGCGCCGAGCCGTGAGGAGGTCGTCGCTCAGCTGACGCACCTTGCCGACGGGCCGCACGAGATCGCCAGGGCCGTCGACCAGTTGCTCCACCGCGCGTGCTCCGGATCGGTGATGGGCGGCGCCTGCACCTCACGGAGGCCGGGGAGACCGCCCGAGCGCGGCTCCGTGAACTGGCGACCGAGGTACGCGCCGTGGTCCACAAGGACATCAGCGACGAGGAGTACGTGGCGGCGCTCAAGGTACTGCGCAAGATGCTGACCAACGTCAAGGGCGACGGGGTCCCTGGTAATCCGTTCTGATTCCGCGATCTCGTGACAGACCCGCCCGGGAACGGGTGCGGCCATCGCGTGGTCACCGGGGGTTGCGCGGACTCCAGAAGATCGTGCGGTGGCCGCGGGCCACAGCGGTAGCCCCTGCCCGCCGGCGAGCGGTGTTCGACCACGCCCTCCCTGGGCCCGCCGGGCCGGAGGCGGCGACGGTGAACTCGTCCACGTCCAAGAGTGCTCTGCTGCCGCCATTGAAGACGAGGGTGGAACGTGGTGGTGCCGGCCGGACGGTCAGTCAGGTTCGTGGAGCCGTCCTGGAACGTCTCCCGGCCTTCCCGTGACGGGGACGGCCACTGACCGAGTGAAGGTGACCTTGGCCTTCGAGCCGTGCCTTCGCCTGTTTCCGGGGCCTCCCCATCGTCGGCCCGGGCCATGACGCGCCCGCCGGTGGAGATCGGCCACGGCGAGCACGTTGCCGCGCCGACGCTCCGGTTAGCTGGTGGCAGCAGACATCTGGGGCAGGCGGCGGACACCTGCACAGCGGCGACCACCATCTCCGCAAGGACGTTCGATCACGCTTCGAGCACTCCCAGGCGTCCGGCTCTCCACCGTTCGTGCTCAACGGCGATACGTCTCCAGCAGCCGCCGTAAAAGACATACCGTAGCTGGCTCTCCGAGCGACGGCCAGCACCGGTTGTGGTCGGTGCAGTGACCGCTGTGGTTCGCCAGGAGGAAAGGACGTGGCGTTCGTGGGGCTGGCGATCGACCATGACGGGGGCGAGGAGTGTCGCGAAGGGCGTTCGATGGCGAGGTCACGTGTACGGACAGCGGCATGGGACATTGCCGTCTTGGCCTTTGAGATCACGGGCGGCTTGCACGCACCCGCGCCCGCCTTCGCTCCTCATCTGCGTCCGTGCCGGGGTTGCCGAATTCTGTGCCCTAGCTCTTGCCTTCCTCGTCAGGCCCGATATGAGACGGCACAGCGTCGAGACCGCCTTCGACAGCAGTGCGCTTGAGCTCCTCGCTCCACGGCTGCCCCTTCATGAGGTGGTTGAAGGCATCCATCGCCGACCACATAAGCACGAAGGCGATGTAGGGCGAGCGATCGGAGGGGTTGCCCGCGTCCTGGCGATAGGTCGGTTCACCGTAGAGCACCACCTTGTCGTCGGCAGTGTCGTCGAAGAAGCACTGTGCGGCGGTGAGTGTCGGATGGGCAAGCTGGGTCTCACCGGTCCAAGCGGCGAGCAGCGGAGCGCCGAGCCGCTTGAGGAGCGGGGTCACGTTGATGAACTGGTTAGTACTCCAGCTGTAGATCGCGATCTTGCTGGGCGGGGCTGGTCCGGGAACGGGTGCGGCCACCGGTGATCATCGGTGTGTGAAGACAGAAGATCAGACGGTGGCCGCGGGTCACAGCATAGATCCTGCTCGCTGGCAGGAGGCGTTCGAGGCCTTGATGGGCCGTATCGCGGGACGGTTCGTCCGGGTGGAACCCCGTCGCCGGGCGAGGGCGTTCGTCCTCGGGTTGCTGTCGGGCCTGCCGCGCAAGAACTGCTGGACGCTCGCCGAGCATGCCGGGGACGCGAATCCGCATGGTCTGCAGCACCTGCTGTCGAGGGCCAGATGGGACGCCGACGCGGTACGCGATGACATCCGGGGCTTCGTCGTTGAGCACCTGCACCACGAGGACGCGGTGCTGGTCGTGGACGAGACCGGCGACCTGAAGAAGGGCACCGGCACGGTGGGCGTGCAGCGCCAGTACACCGG
>NZ_NEUE01000240.1 GCF_002910905.1 Streptomyces sp. SM11
CATCACCTACCTGCCGGTGGGCGACGGCGAGTTTCTGTACCTGGCGACGGTGATCGACTGCTTCTCACGCCGTCTGGTGGGCTGGTCGATCGCCGATCACATGCGCACCTCGCTGGTCACCGACGCGCTCCGGGCGGCCGCCCGGGTCCGCGGCAGCCTGGCCGGCGCCGTCTTCCACAGTGATCACGGAGCGCAGTACACGTCTCGCGAATTCGCTGTCGCCTGTGCCGAGTTGGGTGTCACACAGTCCATGGGCGCGGTCGGCGCGAGCGCGGGCAACGCACTCGCCGAGTCGTTCAACGCGGCCCTCAAACGCGAGACACTGCGAGGCGCCCGCCGCTTCGACGGGGCCCGCGCCTGCCGCCTGGCCGTCTTCCGCTGGACCACCCGCTACAACACCCGCCGACGACACTCGGCAAACGGACAGCAGGCCCCGATCGCCTACGAACAGCAATCAGCTACCCTGACATTCGCCGCATAACGACACGAACAGGTGTCCACCTTCACGGGACAAGGCCCGTCTTCCACGCCAAGGCGCGGACCGGCACCATCCGCCGGCACCTGATCCACATCCCGGCCCGCCTCGCCACCCGCGCCCGCACCATCACCCTGCACCTCCCCGAACGCTGGCGCTGCGCCGACGACTTCACCGACCTGTGGACGGCCACCGGACAACGCGCCCAGACCTGACCCGCCGGACCGACCGCCCGCCCACGACCCGAAAGACCTCGGAGAACCCGCCACCGGAACGGCCATCCGGAAAACACCACTGCCCGAACAGCGCTGCCAGCACTTCGGGGCGGTAACCTGCCGCCGGCGGGGCCGGCGGCTTGGCCTGCTCGGCGCGCTGTCGTTCATGGTGTGCCAGGACGTGGGCAACGACCTCGTCGGGCGTGGGAGCGATATAGATTTCCGTGGTGGTGATGTGGGCATGTCCCATGTCCCACTGCAGGTCGGCGAGGGTCAGGTTCGGATCGCGGACCATCCTCTTGGCCGCGCTGTGGCGCAGGTCGTGCAGGGTCCAGTTCGCGCCCAGCAGCTGGTTGGCACGGGTGAAGACCATCCGGGCCGCGTCGTACTCCAGCGGGCGGAAGGGCCGTCGCAGCGTCCACCACAGCGGCTCCGACCGGTGCTTGGGGACCATGCCGCACAGTTCTTGCTGGTAGAGCCGCAGCCACACGAACGCGTCGGCGGAGGCGGGAAGGTGCTGCAGGACCTGGCTGCCCTTGCGGACCACGCCGATCGTCTGATCCCCGGGAGCGACCAGGCCCTGCTGGACACCCAGCAGCTCAGAAGCGCGGGCGCCGGTGGAGATGTAGAACGCGATCAGGGCTCTGTCCCGGTTGTACTTCAACGCGGCGAACAGGTCGTTGAACGCCTGGTCAGGGATGATCCTCGGGGTCGACTTGGGCTCCTTGGGCTGATAGGCGCCCCGGCGCGACGGGCGCCGGAACGCCTGCATCGGGTTGTGATGCGCGTTCGGACTCCCCTCGTCGGCAGATCTGCCCTGCGGGAACGGGTTGATCAACGGTCGGCCGTGGGTCTCGCGGTGGTACTCGTAATACGAGCGGATCACCGCGCGAGCGTGCCGCATAGTTCTCGCCGGGCGCGGCCTTCCCCGTGACCGGGTTCACCGAACCCGGAGCGGGCGCATCAGGACGGCGTCGCCGTGGCGGCTTCTTCGTCGTCTTCAGCCACAGCGCGAAGTTACGGGCCTCGACCCGGCTCGCCAGATACCAGGGCACCTCCACCGCGTGTAAGAACCGGACCCACGCCAACAACTCATAGGCGTAGGACCGAAGCGTCGTCGGCCTCGCGTCGTCGGCAAGCATGTGGTGCAGGAACTCGCTCACCGCCGCCACCTCGGTGCCATCGGCATCCAGGAGCCGAAACGGCCTCAGAGGGTCATCGCTCTTCTCGATGCGGCCGACCTTCTCTACCCTCAGCGCCGCCAAGTCCCGGACCGTCGTGCTGTGTTCTGGCATCCGTACCTCCACGGGCCGACCTACTCGACGACCCGCGATGAAACCAGATTCAGCACCACACGCGCAGTCAGCACGACTGGCCCGTAGCAGCCACAACCCCTCTGTCGTCACTATGAGTTGACCTCGACTGAAGCCCAGGTGAAACATCAGGTAGTTCGGTCAACGGGACGTCCGCTGCCCGATGTCCTGGCCCGACCCCGCCCAGCGTAGCCGTCTCGTTGAGATCCTCGACAACCTCCTCGCCCGCATCGCCGAGGCCGAACGCGAGAAATGGCTCGGCGAGATGGAAGGGCTGTGGGTCAGCCTTGCCGGAGCGGAGGAGAAGCTCACCCAACTCGACCGGCGCCCACCCCGCACCGTCGTCGACCTCGGCATTCCTGTGATCAGCGCTCCCAGCGCTCTCCGCCGGCACTGGCCGGAGGAGCGAACGTGCCCCCTGGGCGGCACGAGCGACAAGCGATCAGCTGCAACCTGGAACTCCCCAGGCCGTTTGTCCGGACCAAGACAGCCGAGGAGATCCTCGACTCCCTCGCCCGTTTCTGCCGACGGATCTCCGGCGCAGGAGACCAACTGGTGACGCCCTGCATGGGAGTGGGCCGGTATCCGATAGCGCTGCCGGGGGACGGGGTTCATGACGGTTCTCGCGAGCCCTCGCCGTATGCGAGAAGGAAACCCGCGATGTTCTGCCGGCGGCAGAACACCAGCCGGACCGGGCCCAACGATCCATACAGTCCAGTCCCATGACGACGATTACGACGATCACGACGCGTACGGTCGAGTATCCGGCCGACGGTTTGACGATGATCGGGCACCTCGCGCTCCCGGCCGGTGTTGACCGTCGGCCCGCGGTGCTGCTCCGACCGGAGGGCATGGGGCTCAGCGACGTCGAGCGCCGCCGGGCCGATGCTCTCGCCGAACTGGGTTACATAGCGCTGGCCTTCGACCTTCATGGCGGGCACTATTTGGGCGACCCCGAGGAGATGCTGGCCCGTTGCCTGCCGCTGCTCGCTGATCCCGACCGGATGCGGGGCATCGGCCATGCGGCGCTCGACGTGTTGCGCGCCGAACCGCGGACCGACCCCGACCGGATCGCCGCCGTCGGCTACGGCACCGGGGGCGCCGTCGGACTGGAACTCGGGCGAGGCGGCGTCAGCCTGCGCGCGATCGGGACAGTCAACGCAACTACCACGGGCCGACCGGGCGAGGCGGCGCGCATTCGCTGCCCGGTGTGGGCCGGGGTCGGGTCGGAAGACCCGATCATGCCGCCCGCGCAACGGGACGCGTTCACCGCTGAGATGCAGGCCGCGGGCGTCGACTGGCGCCTCGCGGTCTACGGTGGCGCCTTGCACGCCTTCCATCACCCGCCGGTCGGCCACCCCGTGGTCCCCGGCGTCGGCCACCACCCACGGCACGCGCAGCGCGCCTGGCGCGACGTCGTCGACCTGCTCGACGAGTGCCTGCCCGTGACGGAGGATCTGGGGCATGACCCAGGTAAGCATGCTGGCGCCGGACACTGACAGTCCCCTCCCCTCAAGTCCGCACAACAGAACCGCATCCGGGCGGATGCTCGATCGCGGAAACGCGTTCGCAACTGCCGCAGCAAATGCCGGATTGCCATGGGGGCCGTCGCCGTTCGCCGCCTCGACGGCGTTGGCGACGCCTCCGCGCGCGACGTCGGCCGGGCCCCCGGATACGTGGGCGAGCCGGGCGTCGATGGCGCCGCGGCAGTCGGAGGGCAGCAGTGCACCGAGGAGGGCTACGCCGAGCGTGGGGCCGAACTCCCGGGGCACGTCGTACACCGCGGCGGTCGAGCGGTTCGGTGGAGGCGTCATCGCCAGGCCCATGCCGAGGTCGATCGCCGGTATGCCGTCCCCATCCGCCTGAATCCTCCGTCTTGCGGCTGCACGCACCCAGCCCCGCCCCTTCTCCGCCCCCCGATTGCCGGTCGATCCAAGTGCGACTTGCCCCAAATGGCATATCGTCATGCTTATGACGCAAGAAGATGGTGGGCTGGACAGCCTGGTACGCAAACGCATCCGCGCCCTGCGCGTGGCCCAGGGCTGGTCCCTGGAGGAACTGGCCACCCGCGCGAAGGTCAGCCAGTCCACGCTCAGCCGCATCGAGAACGGCCGGCGTCGCCTGGCCCTGGACCAGCTCGTCACCCTCGCCCGTGCCCTGGACACCTCCCTCGACCAGCTGGTCGAGACCGCATCCGACGACATCGTCTCGAACCCGATGATCGACGGTGCCCACGGCCAGATGCGGTGGCCCATCAAGGCGGAACCCGGCATGACCGTCATCCGCCAGCGCATGACCGAGCCGCCGCCCGACAACCCTGCGCGCCTGCGCGCGCACCCGGGCCGTGAGTGGCTCGTCGTCCTCTCCGGCACTGCGATCCTGCTCCTGGGCAACCGGCGCCTGCGGATCGAGACGAACCAGGCGGCGGAGTTCCCCACGATGCTCCCGCACGCGATCGGCGCCGAGGGCGGGCCGTGCGAGCTGCTGGGCATCTTCGACCGGGACGCCCGCCGCGGCCACCAGCGCGGCGAGGGTGCGCAGAAGGCGGCCCGCCCGGCCCCGCCCGGAGGGAGCCTCCCGTGACGAGCGCGCGTCGGCGACTCGGGGTGCGGCACCTTCTCGCCGTGTACAGCGGTGCATTCGGCTGCGAGCCAGGCCCGAGCTGATCGATGAGCATGCTGAGCACCGCGGGGTCCGCCGAAGGAGTGCGGCCGGTGGCTGCGGCGACGCGCATCTGCTCGCCGCGCTCGGGAGAGTAGCGTCCGAACAGCTCGGCGGGCTCGCGGAGGGATCGCTGCCTGCCGAACGGTCAGATCCCGAGTCCCCCTTCGCGTAGGGCCGGGACCCCGCACCGGTCCGCGCAGTTGACCTCCCGGGCGTTTCAGCGGCTCACGCGGGAGACGGCACCACCGCTTCCGAGCGCATGCAGCTCGCCGTCACCGTCCTCCACGAACACGAACGAGATGACCTCGCCGCCGCTGACTTCGAGGTCGCCCACGCCGGTCACCTCGCCGTTCTCCATCCGGAGCGTACGCAGGGTGCCGTCGCAGTAGTCGCTGAACACATAGCTCCCCCGAAGGTCCGGGAGCGCCTCGCCGCGGTGGACGAGTCCGTCGGTCACCGAGCAGCCGAGGCCCGTACGGTCGTACTCGTGGACCGGCGGGACGTGGTACCGGAAGTGATGGATGCCCTCCATGGAGGATCAGCCGTAGTTCTCGCCGCCACCGCCGGCCGCCGGGGCCCAGCCGATCTCCTCCCGGTTACTACGTGGACGAGCTCTTGTTCGCCCAGGTCCTGCGCACGGAACTGGTCCGCCAGGGCTTCGCCGCCGGCCTCGGCATGCTCATCGACACCGCCCGCAACGGCTGGGGCGGTCCTCCGGGCCCGCCGGACCCGGACCCCTGACGGGCGTCGACACCTATGTCGGCGGCGGTCACACCGACCGCCGCATCCACGCGGGCAACTGGTGCAACCAGAGCGGCGCGGGCATTGGCGAGCGCCCCACGATCGCACCCGAGCCGGGCATCGACGCGTACGTCTGGGCCAAGCCCCCGGGCGAGCCCGACGGCAGCAGCGAACCCGTCGACAACGACGAGGGCAAGGGCTTCGACCGGATGTGCGACCCGACGTACACCGGTAACGGGCGCAACGGCTTCAACCTCACGGGTGCCCTGCCCGACTCCCCGGTGGCCGGGCACTGGTTTCTCCGGACAGTTCCAGGAACTGCTCCGCAACGCCCACCCGCCGCTCGACGGGGGCAGCGGCGGCCAGGAGGACGCGCGGGCGCCGGCCCACGGCCGCTGACCGCACCCGACGAGAACGGCCCGTCGGGTGCGGTCGGGGGACCCGGGTCGGCGCACGTCGATCCGGTCGCCTGGTTATGTGGTCCGTGGTCATTTCGTTCGACCAAGGGGGCATGCGGCCCGGAGGGCCGTGACCGTACGTCAGTCGGGGACGGTGGCGGCGGGCGGATTCCAGCGCTGGGAGCGGGACGCCGCGGGGGAGACACCGTACTCCTCCTTGAGCTGCTCGGGGATGGCGTAGTGCATCACGCGGCCACGGGTGAGGGAGGAGAGTTCGAGGACGGTGGTGAGGTGGCCGAGACGGTCCAGGGTCCAGGCACCCAGCGGAGACCGGTCCTCGATGGTCTCCAGGACGCCGAGAAGGTGCGGGACGGCCTTGACGGCGGTGTCCCACGAGGTACGGGGCACCTGGAGCCAGTCGGCGCAGGTGTCGCCGGTCAGATGGCGGATGAGCGCGGAGACGATCGGGTCGAAGAAGGTACCGGGCACGACCTCCTCGTAGAGGTCGATGAGCTGCCGGGTCAGCTGCGCGCCCTCCTCGGAGGGCCCCATGTGCCGGATCATGTACAGGTCGAGGAATTGGCGGGCCTCGTCCAGGGACCGGGGAACGGCCTCCTGGCTGACGCCCAGCATCGCGCCGACCACGCGCCAGGCGTAGTAGTAGGCCTCCGCGCCCTCCTGCGACATGTGGATGCCGAGCCGGTGCAGGCTGTCGAGCACGAGCATGGAGAAGAACATCTGCCCGCCGATCATGTCCTCCTGACAGATCGGCGTCCCGAGCGCTTCGGTGTCCCACCGGTCCCCGCGCAGAAGGTGATGGCGGATGGACGCGTGCAGAAGGCGGACCTTCTGGGCGGCAGGGATGAAGCGGCCCCCGGCCTCGAAGGCGTCGGGCCGCATCAGATAGACGGTGAACTGGCCGGTCTCCGCCATCCGTTTGGACGGGTACTTCAGCCCGTGGGTGGCCGACAGGAGCTTCGCCACGTGCGGGACCACGTAGCACGCCGGCATGGAGGCGAACGACAGGGCAGTGGAAACATGCACGTTGTTGTCGATGAAGAACAGCCGGGCCTTCTCCATCTCGCCCCAGTCGACCCAGGCCGGCGGGGCACTTGTGGCCTGAAGGTACTCGCGGGCGATATCGGGGAGCCCGTCCGGGAGGGGAGCGCCCGCGGTGGAGACGTACCGCATCAGGGTGTTGAACCTGCCCACCTCCCCGCGTTCGAAAAGCGCGGCGACGGTGGCGTCGGCCAGTTCGTCACCGTCCTGTCGCAGGGCGTTCATCGAAGCCTCGGTGTAGCTCATGACGGAGTTCCTTGTCCTCGGGGCGGGGCGGGGCGGGGCTGGACTGGACTGGACTGGGCTGGGGTGTGGTGCGGTGTGCGGCCGACAGGGGTCAGGACAGCCGGACGGTCGCCGAGTTCGCCAGCGCGGTCAGGGCGTCGGCCGCATGTGCGGGTACGTCCAACTCGTGGAGGGCGCCGAGGGCTTCCTCGACCCGCGCCGTGATCATGTCCTCGATGAGACCGGGGGTCTTCAGCCGCCGCATCACTTCGCGCACCGCGTGCAACCCGTCCTCGTCGAGGTCGCGTCGTCCCAGGAGGCCCCTGAGCCGGTCCCGGTCGCCGTCATCGGCGACACGCCAGGTCTCCGCGAGCAGGGCGGTGGGCCGGTGGCCGCATACGTCGTCGGCGTTGGCCTTGCCGGTGAGTCCGGGGTCTCCGAACAGCCCGAGCAGATCGTCCCTCAGCTGGAACGCCTCGCCCAGCGGCAGCCCGTACGCGGAGCAGCCCTCCCGCAGCCGACTGCCGGCCCCGGCCAGGGCCCCGCCGATCAACAGGGGCTGCTCGACCGTGTACTTGGCGGTCTTGTACCGGATCACCTTCAGCGAGGCCTCGGTGTCCGGCTCCGCTCCGGTACGCAGGATCTCCAGGCACTCGCCCGCGATCAGCTCCCGACCCAGAACCGACCACAACGGGCGGGCCCGGCCCAGATAGGCGGCGGGCAGACCGCTGGTGGTGAACAGCTGTCCGGCCATGCCCATCAGCAGATCCCCCACCAGCATCGCCAGCGATCCGGCGGCGGCGACGGAGCGCGGCTGGCGGCGTACGGCGCCGCGCAGAGCGATGTGTGCGGTGGGGCGGCCGTGCCGCAGCGCACTGTCGTCGATGAGGTCGTCGTGCACGACCGCGGCGGCATGGATCAGCTCCAGGGAAGCGGCCGCCCGTACCAGCGCGGCGCTGTCCGGCTGTCCAGCCGCCCGCCAGCCCCAGTAGCAGAACGCCGCCCGTAGCCGCTTGCCGTCCGCGACGACCGCCTCCACCTGCGCGGCCACCGGGGCCAGGGACGGGTCGATCGCCGCGAACAGATCGGCCTCCCGGGCGACGAACGGGTGCAGCACCCCGTCGACCCGGGCCTTGAACGCGGCCGCGTCCCACCGGTCAGACGTCATCGGCGGCCCGCCGGGCAACGGCGTGCCGGGCGAGGAGCTCCAGATGGGCCGGGGGAGGGGCGGCGTACCGGTCCAGTGCCAGGCGCCCGCGCGCCATCAGATCCTGCTCTGCCTCCGCCGCCAGTTCCGCGGCGTCCGAGCGGCGCAGCAGTCCTCGTACCGCCCCCAGGGCCGAACCCACCGCGCTCACCGCCAGGTCGGCCGCTCCCGCGACCAGCAGGACCACCCGCTCGTCCAGGTCCCCGCGTCGTCCTGCCTCGTGTGTCATGTCTGGCTTCATGCCACTCCCACCCCGGAACTGCCGACGGCGCAGGTCACGCGCCTTTCGCACAGCATCGCGACGCACCGGGCACCGGAGGGGCGGAAGTCACGATCGAGTGCGCGACTCGCTCATCCGTACGGTTCCGCTGCCGCCTCGGGAGAAGGCCCGCGGAGGGGAGAACGGTGAGCACGCAGCAGTACGAAGAGATCGGTGGGGCGTTCGGGGGGTTCAAGGCGCTGCCGCTGGCGCACTACGCGAAGGTGCCGAGCTTCCTGGCCATGGCCGGGGACGTACGCGGCAAGTCGGTGCTCGACCTGGCAAAGCCCGACCACGGCCTCGGCGGCTCGTCCCCGCGCCTGTGCGGCTTCCTCTCCGAGCGGACCGGTGACGAAGCCGAGACCGGACCGCGCGTCCGGATCGCGGCGCCGCTCGATCCGCCGATCGGCTTCGTCGCCACCTGCCCGCGCCGGTTCGGGGCGGACTGCTGGGCGGACCTTCTCGCCAGCCCACCGCTGGAGATGCCGCGCTGCCGCGCCTGAGCCGTTCACCGGGCCGGGTTCCGAAGCCGCAACTCCGGCCCGGCTCAACGCGGACGGCCGGCGTTGAGCCGGGCGGCCTGGCGCGTCAGATGGTCGCGCTCGGCGAGCGTGGGGGCCTTGTGGGCGGCCTCCGCGTACAGCCGTGCCGCCGTCGTCAGGTCGCCGTCGCGCTCGTGGAGATACGCCGCCGCCGCCGTACGGCGGGGCAACGAGTCGCTCAGCGCGGCAAGTTCGGCCAGCCCGGCGCGCGGGCCGTCGGCCTCGCCGACGGCCACCGCCCGGTTGAGCCGGACGACCGGGCTGTCCGTCAGATCCGCAAGCTCGTCGTACCACTCGACGATCTGCACCCAGTCGGTCTCCTCGGCGGCCGGCGCATCGGCGTGGAGCGCCGCGATGGCGGCCTGGGCCTGGAACTCGCCCAGCCGGTCGAGGGCGAGGGCCGCCTGCAGGATCCCGACGCCCTCCGCGATCATTCCGGTGTCCCAGCGGCCCCGGTCCTGCTCCGCGAGCGGCACCAGGCTCCCGTCGGGCGCGGTCCGGGTGGCGCCCCGGGCGTGGTGGAGCAGCATGAGGGCGAGCAGCCCCGCCACCTCCGGGTGGTTGATCGCGGCCGCGAGCTGCCGGGTGAGCCGGATCGCCTCGGCGGCGAGGTCGACGTCACCGGAATAGCCCTCGTTGAAGACGAGATACAGGACGCGCAGCACGGTGGCGACATCGCCGGGCTGATCGAACCTCACACCGGAAACTGTGCGCTTCGCCCTGCTGATGCGCTGCGCCATGGTCGCCTCGGGCACCAGATACGCCTGGGCGATCTGGCGGGTCGTGAGCCCGCCGACGGCGCGCAGTGTGAGCGCGACGGCGGACGACGGCGTCAACGACGGGTGGGCGCACAGGAAGTAGAGCTGAAGCGTGTCGTCCACCGCGGGCGCGGGTCCGGGCACGGGCTCCTCGTCGACGAGGTCCTCCCGCCGCCGCCGGGCCCTCTCGGCCCGGGTGGCGTCGAGGAACCGCCGCCAGGCAACGGTGACCAGCCAGCCCTTCGGGTCCCGCGGTTGATCGTCCGGCCATACGCGGACCGCCTCGACCAGGGCGTCCTGCACGGCGTCCTCGGCCGCCGCGAAGTCAGCTCCGCGGCGGCCGAGGATTCCGATGACACTCGGCGTGAGGCTCCGTAGGAGGGCCTCGTTCATCGTCGCGTCACTCCGTGATGGTGGGCGAAGCGGACAGGAACGGGCGTACCTCCAGCCACTCGTGGATCGGCTTCCCGCCCGCCCCCGGGGCGGCCGACAGCTCCCCGGCCAGCTCGACGGCGCGGTCGTGACCGTCGACGTCGATGATCATCCAGCCGGCGATGAGGTCCTTGGTCTCGGCGAACGGCCCGTCGGTGACCGGCGGGCGGCCCTCACCGTCGTACCGCACCCATGCGCCTTCGGGAGCGAGCGCCTGACTGTCGACGAACTCCCCGGTCTTCTCCAGTCGGTCCGCGAAGTCCTGCATGTACTGCATGTGCGCCGAGATCTCCTCGGGCGTCCACCGTTCCATCGGGACGTCGTTGACCGGGGCCGGGGCGCCGCGGTAGTGCTTCAGCAGCAGGTACTTGGCCATGATGTTCTCCTCGATGCTGTGCGGCCCCTCGCGGCCGCTTTCACTACGGGGACGGAGCCGGATACGGGTTCTCGACATCGTCGCCCGAAATCTCTGCCACTTTCTCCGGTGGGCCTTCGGCGAGCCCGCGATCGCTGTTCGCGCAGGCCCCACGGGGATCCGTACTCGACGAGCAGATCGAGGAACGGGCCCGGGGCCAGAGCCTCGGCGCCGAGCACGCCCGCACCACTCCAGGTGCTGTTCGCCACGAGCTCCAGGGCGATCACCGGATTGAGGGCCGTCTGCCAGACCACGGCCTGGGACCCGTACTCACGCATCGACCACTGATTGTCGACCACGTGGTACAGGTACACCTCGCGGGGCACGCAGTCCTTCGTGCCCTTGACCCAGGTGCCGGCACAGGTCTTCCTGTGCATCAGCTCACCGAGGGAGGCGGGGTCGGGCAGACAGGCCGCGACCACGTCACGCGGCGACACGTCTCCGCCGGGCACGGTCACCTTGTCCGTGCGGTCGAGGCCGAGCTTGCGGAGTGTCCTGAGGGTCTCGATGAACTCGTCACCCAGCCCGTACTTGAAGGTGACCCGCCGGCACTCCACCCAGCGCGGGATCAGCAGAACCTCCTCGTGCTCGACGTTGACGCATGCGACCGGGCCGATGCCCTCGGGGAAGTCGAAGACCTCCGGCTCGCTGAACGGGGCCGTGGTGAACCAGCACCGGTCCTTCTCCCAGACCACCGGCGGGTTCAGACACTCCTCGATCGTCGTCCAGATCGAGAACGACGGGGCGAAGTCAAAGCCGTCGACGTCAAGGTTCGCGCCGTCCCGGACGCCGATCTCCTCGATCGTGTCGAACAGCTCGTCCGCGGCGTACCGGGCGAAGACATCGGAGAGCCCCGGCTCGACGCCAACGCCGACGAGCGCGAGCCGGCAGGCCTTCTCCCACGCGGCGGCGCGCTCGAACTGCCCGTCGCCGAGCTTGACCCCCCTGCACTCCTCGTACGGGCGCTCCGGATGCGGGGAGGAAAGGGACATGGCCTGGTCCAGATAGTCGACGCGGGCGACCAGCGCCGCTTCGAACAACGGCATCACGAACCGGAGGTCGGGGGCGTTCACGAGGATGTCGCACCGGTGCTCGGCGAGAAGGGCGGTGACCGCCACCCGGTCCGAGGTGTCGACGCGCAGCGCGGTGAACCGGGCCTTCTCCCCGCCGAGCCCGGCCACCGGGGCCTCGGCCCGGGAGAGGTCGTGGTCGGTGACGACCATGTGGTCGAAGAACGAGCGGCGGGTGGCGATCCTGGTGATCGCCGTGCCCACGCCACCTGCGCCGACGAGCAGTACGCGCATGGCGGATGTGCCTTTCGTGAGAGAGCCGGGCTGTGTCGGAGAGCAGGGCCGTGCAGGCCGGTGCCCTTGGATTCGGCCATGAAAGGCATGCACTTGAGCAACGTCAACGCCGTTGGCACAAGGTCTGGGTCCGTAGGCCCGCACCGGTGCCGAGACGGAGGAGGGGCTCGATGGCGAAGGAAGTGGTTCCGGAGGAAGGACGTCGGCGCAGACGGCCGACCAGGCAGGGCGTGGTCGTCACCCAGCACCTGATCGTCGAGACGGCTCTGCGGATGCTCCACGAACACGGCAGGGACGGGCTGACCGTGCAACGCCTGGGAGTGGCGCTCGGAGCCGACCCGAGCACCCTCTACCGCTACTTCCGGGGCGTCGACGACCTGACCCTGGCCATCGCCGACGAACTGATCGGACGCGCGATGCGGGGATGGCGGCCCGGCGGAGACTGGCGGAAGGATCTGCGCGAGGTGGGCCTGCGCATCCATACCGCCTGCATCGCCCACCCGGAGGCCGCGGTGCTGACCGCAAGCCGGGTCAGCGGCCGGGCCAACGAGATCGCCGGCGACGAGGCGGTCCTCGGCATCCTGCGGTCGACCGGACTGCCCGACACGGACGTCGTACGCATCTACCAGGCGTTCGTCGACCAGGCACTCGCTTTCGCCGCGCTGGACGCCGCAGCCTCGCCCTGCCCGAAGCGGCACGGGCCGCCGACGAACAGGTCTGGCGCGCCACCTACGCCCAGCTGCCCGCGGAGACCCACCCGAACATCGCCGCCACCGCGCCGCTGCTGGTGGCGAGGATGAACGACAGCGCCTACCCCACGGCACTGGAGATGCTGCTCGACAGCGCGGAGGCGAGCGTCCGGCGCTTGCGGCACCGGAGCGACGAGGACGGCGCCTGACGCCCGGGGCTCTCCGCCCGTGCGCCCCGGACGAGGACAGACGGTTTCACGGACCTGATGGCGGTCGGCCGCGTCCCGCGGAACGCGGCCTCCTCGGCCCAGGGCGGGCCGAGGAGGCGCAGGTCGGCGCGGAGCAGACACTCCGTCCCCGAGGCGCTTCCGGCACCGGGAAGGCGCTGCGAGCGAGGAGAGCACCGCCTTCCCCCGCCTGGACTCGCTCAAGGCGGCAGGTTCCCCCGGCCCCTGATCGGCATCGGCGTGGCGCTCATCGGGTCCGCCGCCGTCGGCGTCTTCCCGTACTTCGTCGGGGCCGTCGTCACTCACCTGCGCGCCAAGGACCACGAGATCGATGCGCCCGTGGTGCTCGCCCTGCCGGCGGTCGCCGCGCCGGTCCTGCGCGTGATGTCGGCCTGGGCGCCCGAGCGCTGCCGGACGCCGCGCCCGCGGCCGACGGCACGGCCTGCTCAAAGCATGCGGAGATCAGAAGCAGGCGATATCTGCGCATTTATGCTGATCTGATGCAATCTGCTCCTTGGTGGGCCCTGGTCTCCTCCGGCTGTGC
The DNA here is from genome assembly GCF_002910905.1 of Streptomyces sp. SM11. GTDB lineage: Bacteria > Actinomycetota > Actinomycetes > Streptomycetales > Streptomycetaceae > Streptomyces. The sequence continues at coordinate 13,468 of NZ_NEUE01000240.1, forward strand.
CCCTGTGCTTCTGGTCGGTTCCTGGACGATCGCGCAACTGCGCCAAGGCCCGGAGTACGACCCCGCGAGGCAGACCCTGAGCGTGCTGGCCTCCTACGGAGCTGCCGGCTACTGGCTGATGACGGGGATGCTGCTGGTGCTGGGGACGTGCTACGTGGTGACGGCGCACGCGCTCCGGACGGCGGCGCTCCCCGGGCGGGTGGCCCTGGCCGGCGGGGGACTGTGCGCCCTGGCCCTGACGTTGGTGCCCGCGCCGGACAGCGGCGGAGCACTGGAGCACGGGGCCGTGGCCACCCTGGGCCTGGTGCTCCTGGCGGTGTGGCCTCCGCTGGCCGCCGTGCGGGGCGGGCGGCCCGCGCCGTGGGGGCTGAGGCTCGATGTGTCGCTCGCCGCAAGCGCGTTGATGTGCGCGAGCGCGCTGTGGTTCCTGGCCGAGCTGCAGAGCGCGAGGGCGCCCGGTGTCGCCGAGCGCGTGGTGACGTCCGTCCAGGCGCTGTGGCCGTTCCTGGTCGTCGTCTCCTGCCGGAGAAGCGCGGCCTGACGGAGCGCGGCCCGCCTCTCGACGAGACGCCTACGCGTTCACCGCGCGCCGAAGCCAGGAGTCGAGAGCCGTGAAGTCGCTGCCCGTCAGACCTTGCCGGGGATCCACCCGGTGGAGCAGGGCGCGTCCCGGGTGGTGGACGGCGACCCAGGCCCGATCGATGTCGGTGATCTCGTCGTCGACCCAGACGAAGGGACGGCCCGCGGCCCACGCGACGAGGGCGCGGGTCTTCCAGTGCAGCCCGCTCCTCTCGTCCTGCACCTCTTGTTCCTCCCGCTCCTCCCATCCCGCTGCGCCGTCATCCCCCGAAGTCTCCGGCCATCGGACGACGGCCAACCGCGGCAGGCCGATCCGCGGTCCGATCCACTCGTTCGCGTCATCCATCCAGGTCGTCGCCCAGACGAGCTCGCAGGGCAGCGCCGCGAGCCGTGGCCCGTGCCGGGGATCGATCCTGGCCAGGATCGGATTCGAGCCGGTGCCCGGAGCTTCGGGGCCCGGTCCGTAGGCCGGATACGAGTGGGACGCCGAGCCGAAGGGGATGAGCGGCCCGTCGACATCGAGGAACAGCAGCGGAGGCTGCGTGGAGACAGTCACGGGAGCACGATAGCGACGGCTCCCACCGGGCACACGGTCCCGAGGGCGGGGAAGCGGCGCAGACCGCGGCGGTGCGGCGAGAGCGCAGAGGCGGCGCTCATGTCCGGGGCCTTCCTGGTGCAGATCGCCCCGGCCTCGTTGTCGGTGAGCGTGGTGTCACCGTACGAGTCGAGGAGCTGCACCTTGTGGCGCTCCTGCAGGTACACGCCGCTGTTGGCGCGGTCCTGGCCGGTCACGTCCGGCGGAAGGTCGGCAGCCAGAACTCGACATGCGCACGGAAGTCCTGGGAACCCTGCTTGGTGCGTAGGTCCCGCCGGGCACCTCCATATCCCCACCGCTCACCAGCCATTCGGGCGTGCGGCCGTCCGGATGCTGCCAGGCAGCCTGGTCCGTGCCGTCGAAGAGCTGGACGCGGGCACCCTTCGGATGGGCGGTGGTCATGTCCAGGTTCACATGAGCCGGACAGATGATCGACCGGGTCAGAACCTTCATCGGATACCGGGAGTACCCGAAGTACGGCATCGTCAGCCGCTACTTCGTCTACAAGCAGGCACTACTGGCCGAGGCCGAGCGCCTCGTACGGGCAGGAGTGCTTTCCGAGAAGGAGGACAGCTTCTACCTCACGTTCCAGGAACTCCACGACGCCGTGCGCTCGAACCAGGTGGACGACCGGCTCATCCAGCAGCGCAAGGACGCGTTCCGGTCGTACCACGCGCTCACACCGCCCCGAGTGCCGACATCGGACGGTGAGGCCCTCACGGGGGCGTACCGTCGCGACGACGTGCCGGCCGGAGCCCTGACCGGGCTGGCGGTCTCCGCCGGGACCGTCGAGGGAAGGGCCCGCGTCATTCTGGACATGGCGGAGGCCGATCTCGAAGCGGGCGACATCCTGGTCACGGCCTTCACGGACCCCAGCTGGTCGCCACTGTTCGTCGGAATCGCAGGCCTGGTGACGGAGGTCGGCGGCCTGGCGCTCCTGGTCACGATCGGCCGCCGTACCGAACGCCTCGCCCCGCGCAGGGCCGCCCGCCGGGCGAAGCGCGGCAAGCCGGCCCGGGCGGAGAAGCCGGAGACGGGCCGGGTGTTCGGTGCTCTTCTGCGCCCGGCCCGGACCCGCCCCGCTCTCACCCTGTGCCTGTCGGTCCTGGTCATGCTCGGTCTTGCCATGCCCGCGCTCGGCCTGAAACTGATCGACCCGGGCAGGGACAGCCGGTGGGGCGCGAGGGGCGGGTATCAGTCACCCGTCACATCGGTCCGCTCGCGCAGGAGATCCGCGTGGCCGCTACGGTGTGCGTACTCCTGGATCATCACCAGGTGAACTCAGCGGGCCGAGAGGACCACCGCAGGAGAGCTCGCGGCCGTCCGGCTCCCTGATGAGCGACCACTCCGGGTCGCCGCGGTGGAAGTCGTACTCCTCGTCGGCGGTGAGGAGCGTGATGTCGCAGCCGCCCGAACCTCATCGGGGTCCTCGAACGCAGCGTCCTCGTGGTGCCGGTTCAGTGCCATCGCGCCGTCATGCTGCTCGGCGAACAGCGCCGCGACGGGCGACCGGACCGCGAACCTGCTCGGCGAAGATGCTCAGCTGGTTCGTCCAGCACTTCCCGCCCCTGGCCCAGTGGTATCCCGGCGAGACCATGAGCGAGGACGACAGGCAGCCGCGCGTCCCCGCACACGTCTTCGGCGATGCACTGCGACGGTCCGTGACGACGAACAGGACCCCCAACGCACAGGCCGCGACGACTTGTGCCCCCTCCGCCTCGTGCCGAAGGTGCAGGAACCGGAAGGGTGAGACGCACGAGAGCGAAGCACGTGCCTACGGTCCGGCGCCATCGCGTCGGGGAACAATGACGGCAACGGGGTGTGTCGGGCCACTGGGGGCACACTCCCGGCTCCGGTGAGCAGAACGCGTTCACCGCCGGGTGGGGAGGTGCGCGAGTCGACGCACGCACTCCGCACGCTCTTCGGCCGGCCCCGCCGCCGCAGCCTCGAACACCGCCGCCGCGCCCTGGAACAACCCGGCATCAACGAGCCCGCACTCCTGGTGAGCGCCCTTGGCACAGGTCACGCATGGACCGGCGGGCGCTCTTGCCGTCCGCCGGGCGATCGGCCGACGTGGCGGAGGGCTCGGGAGCGCTTTTCCGGTCACCTGCGCGAGCAGCTGGTCACCGGGTTGTCGGTGCTGTCCGAGTCCGGCGGGTCGGCCCGCCCGGCGCGGTGTGCCGCCGAGGACCTGCGGGGTCGAGCCGTTCTGCGCACCCCGGGTCAGTGCCACTGCCGTGGCCACGGGCAGCATCGTCATCCGTGCCCACGCGGGTGCGCGCAATCGCCGTGCGGACTACCGGCCGCCGAGCAGCCGTGTGCTCCTGGGCACCGCATGTGCCACCCCCGTGGGGCTGCGAGGAGGACGGCATCGGGCCGTCGAAGGGTGCGAGGTGCAGCCTGCCCGGGTGAGGTAGATGCCCGTGTGCGGAGTGACGGGCGTGGTCGTGGCGCGAGGGCGCCCCGCAGGTGTGCGTCAGCACGCGCGTGGGGCGCCCCCGCCGATCCGGGTGGAGAAGTCAGTTCCCCTCGGTCTCGAAGGTCCGCAGCAGATTGGCGGCGACGCTCACGGCTATGGTCGCGGGTTCCTTGCCGGTGATGTCGGCCAGCCCGATCGGGGTCGTAATCCGATCGACGGTGGCCTCGTCGTGACCCCCCTCCGTGAGGAGGCGTCTGCGGAACCGCCCCCACTTGGCCGCCGACCCGATCAGCCCGATGGAGCCGAGGTGGGCCGTCCGCAGGGCGGCGTCGCACAGAGCGGCGTCCTCGGCGTGATCATGGGTCATGATCAGGACGTGCGTGCCGCGCGGCAACTTCTCGAGGACCTCCTCGGGCAGTAGCGGAGCATGGTGCACCCGCACCCCCGCCACCGCGTCCGCGAGGACAGCGAGCCGCTCCTCGGCGAGGATGTCCGAGCGGCTGTCGATCAGATGGAGGTCGAGGTCCTGACGTGCCAGGACGCGCGCCAGTTCCATCCCGACGTGTCCGACGCCGAAGATCGCCACCGTCCGTACCACCGGGAGCGGTTCGAGCAGCACCGAGACGGTGCCGCCGCAGCACTGCACGCCGTGCCGGTTGGTCACCTTGTCGTTCAGAGCGAAATCGATCAGCTCCGGTACGGGCGTGGACGCGACGATCATCTCCCTGGCGCGATCGATCGTGACCGCCTCGACGTTGCCGCCACCGATCGAGCCCCATGCCTCGGTCCGCCCCACGACGAGTTTCGCGCCGGCGTTACGAGGGGCATGCCCGCGCACGGTAGCGACGGTCACCAGCACACCGGCCTCCCGGCGTGCTCGCAGCCGCGCGACCGCGGCGACCCAGGTCATGTCAGGCACCGTTCAACGCTTCTGTCCCGGTTCGCGTCCCGGTCCCGGTGGCGAACCCGTCGCCGGGGTGACCGTTGGTGGAGCGACCGGCCCGGCGAGTCGCCTCGACCGCCCAGTACACGGCTTCCGGTGTGGCGGGCGAGGCGAGTTCCACGCTCACTCCGGCGGGCCCGAACGCCGCGGCGGCCTGCCGCAACGCCTCCCGTACCGAGAACGCCAGCATCAGCGGCGGTTCGCCCACGGCCTTGGACCCGTAGACCGCGCCTTCCTCGGTGGCGTTCTCCAGCAGCCGGACGTGGAACTCCTGCGGCATCTCCGAGAAGCTGGGCAACTTGTACGTGCTCGCCGCCTGGGTCAGCAGCCGGCCGCGGCCCGGCCCGTCACCGGTGTCCCAGCGCATGTCCTCCAGCGTCAGCCAGCCCGCGCCCTGTACGAAACCGCCCTCGACCTGACCGATGTCGATCATCGGGGAGAGGCTGTCGCCGACGTCGTGCACGATGTCCACCCGCCGGATGTGGTAGGCGCCGGTGAAGCCATCCACCTCCACCTCGGTCGCGGTGGCACCGTAGGAGAAGTACTTGAACGGTGAGCCCTGGAACGCCTTCGCGTCCCAGTGCAGCCCCTCGGTCCGGTAGAAGCCCGACGCCGACAACTGCACGCGTTGAAGGTACGCGGCGCGCACCAGGTCGTCCCAGGCCAGCTCCTCGTCGCTGCCGAGGGCACGCGCGACGCCCTCGACGATGCGCACGTCCGAGGCGTTCGTCCCCAACCGGCCGCCGGCCACGTGAAGCAGCCGCTCGCGGATCTGCTCGCAGGCGTTCTTCACCGCCGCACCGTTGAGGTCCGCCCCGGCGCTGGCCGCGGTGGCGGAGGTGTTGGGCACCTTGTCGGTACGCGTCGGGGCCAGCCGCACCTTGTGCGGCGGGCTGCCCAACGCCGTCGCGGCCACCTGCAGCATCTTGGTGTGCAGGCCCTGGCCCATCTCGGTGCCACCGTGGTTGATCAGGACCGAGCCGTCCTTGTAGACCAGAACCAGCGCGCCGCCCTGGTTGAAGGCGGTGAGGTTGAACGAGATGCCGAACTTGACCCCGGTGATCGCGAGCCCCCGCTTGGTGTTCGGGTGTGCGGCGTTGAACGCCGCGATCTCGCGCCGCCGATCGTCGAGGCGGCCGTCGGCGCGCACCTGCTGCCAGACGGTGGAAATCCGTTCGGGGTGCGTGACCGGCTGCCCGTACGGCGTGGTCTGGCCCTGCCCCGGCCGGTAGAAGTTGCGCTCCCGCAGCTCCGTCGGGTCCAGGCCGAGCAGCGGTGCGCACCTGCCCATGATGTCCTCGATCACCAGCATGCCCTGCGGTCCGCCGAAACCGCGGAAGGCGGTGTTGGAGACCTTGTTGGTCTTGGCGATACGGCCCGCGACGCGTGCGGCGGGGAGCCAGTAGGTGTTGTCGATGTGGCACAGCGCACGGGCGACCACCGGCTCGGACAGGTCCAGGCTCCAGCCGCCGTCCGCGGTCAGGGTGGCGTCCAGGGCCTGAATGCGGCCGTCGGCGTCGAAGCCGATCCTCCACTCCGCGTGGAACCCGTGGCGCTTGCCGGACATGGTCAGGTCCTGGGTGCGGTTGAGCCGGACCCGGACCGGCCGGCCGGTCAGCCTGGCGCCGAGCGCGGCGACGGCCGCGAAGCCGTGCGGCTGCATCTCCTTGCCGCCGAAGCCGCCACCCATCCGCAGGCACTGCACGGTCACCTCGTGACTGTGCAGGCCGAGCACGTGCGCGACGATCTCCTGCGTCTCGGAGGGATGCTGGGTACTGCTCTGGACGAACATCTGCCCGTTCTCGTCGACCAGGGCCAGTGCCGCGTGCGTCTCGAGATAGAAGTGCTCCTGGTCGGAGAACTGGAGCTCGCCCGAGAGCACGTGCGCGGAGTCGGCGAAGCCGGCGTCGACGTCGCCGGTGAGCAGCACGGGCCGGGCGCCGTGGAAGCTCTCCGCCGCGATCGCGTCCCGCAACGCGATCAGGGAGGGCTGCTCGTCGAGGTCCACCTCGACGGCCGCCGCACCGAGCCGGGCCGCCTCCAGCGTCTCGCCGAGCACCCAGGCGACCGCGTGACCGTAGAACATGACGGTGTCGGGGAACAGCGGTTCGTCGTGCTTCATGCCGGCGTCGTTGACTCCGGGCACGTCGGCGCCGGTCAGCACGCGGACCACACCGGGCACGGCGAGCGCGGGCCCGGTGTTCAGCCTGCTGATCCTGCCGTGGGCCCTCATGACCTGGACCGGGTAGGCGTGCAGAACGTCCTTGGTGCGATGGATCAGGTCGTCGGTGTAGAGCGCGGTGCCGGTGACGTGCTGGGTGGCACTCTCGTGCGGCATCGACACGCCGACGGCCGGCTTTTCGGGGCGCTGGGACAGTTGGCTCATGAGGAAACCGCCTCAATGGTCTGCGCGTACAGCTTCAGCAGGCTCTGGCCCAGCATCGCGGAGCGGTAGGCGGCGCTGGCGCGCTGGTCGTTCATCGGCGTGCCCTCCGCCCGCAGAACCCGTGCCGCGGCTTCGACGGTCTCCGCCGCCCACGGCCTGCCCTCCAGGGCCTCCTCGGTGGAGAGGGCGCGGACCGGGGTGGCGGCCACACCGCCCAGACCGATACGGGCCTTGTGGACGATCCCGTCCTCGATCTGGAGCGCGAAGGCGACCGCCACGCTGGAGATGTCGTCGAAGCGCCGCTTGGCGATCTTGTGGAAGGCCACGACCGGCGACAGCGGCAGCGGGACACGTACCGCACGGATCAGCTCGCCGGGACGGCGCACGCTCTGCCGATAGCCGGTGAAGTACTCCGCAAGGGGGACCTGGCGCTCGCCGTCGGTTTCGGTGAGCACCACCGAAGCATCCAGCGCGAGCAGCACCGGTGGGCTGTCGCCAATGGGGGAGCCGGTCCCCAGATTGCCGCCGAGTGTCGCACCATTGCGGATGAGCCGTGATGCGAACTGCGGGAACAGTTCCGCCAGCAGGGGGACTCGGCCGTCGAGGCGGCGTTCTATCTCGGTGAGCGTCAGCGCCGCCCCGATCTCTATGGAGTCGGATTCGACGCGCAGCTCCCGCAGTTCGGGCAGCCGGTCGACGGCGATCACGCAATCCGCCCGGCGGGCACGGATGTTCACCTCCACGCCCCAGTCCGTGGAGCCGGCGACCACCACCGCGTCGGGCCGCTCGCGCAGCAACCACAAGGTTTCGCGCAGGGTGTTCTTCCGCAGGAACGCGGTGGTGCCCTGGACGTACTCGGTGGCGACCGGTACGGGTGGGGAGTGCTCGCGACGCCGTGCGAGCGGGTCCTCGTCGGTGGGCGTGCCGACGGCGAACGCGGCATCGCGAATCGGACGGTATCCGGTGCAGCGGCAGAGGTTGCCGCTCAGTGCGTGCAGATCGAAGCCGTTCGGTCCGTGCTCGGGGTCGGTGCTGCCGGCCGGTTCCGCGTGGGCGCAGCGGTCCGGGCGGTAGTACTCGGCGGCCATGCTGCAGACGAACCCGGGTGTGCAGTAACCGCATTGGGAGCCGCCGCGGGCCGCCATCTCCTCCTGCACCGGGTGAAGCGTGCCCGGCGGGCTGGATGCGCCGGCGGTGGCGAGCCCCTCGGAGGTGACGACCTCCTGACCGTCGAGTGCCGCGGCCGGGAGCAGACAGGCGTTGACCGCCACCCAGTCGGTGGGCTCGTTCGTCCCGGGCCGGGCGACCAGGACCGCGCAGGCGCCGCACTCACCCTCGGCGCAGCCCTCCTTGGTGCCGGTGAGGCCATGTTCGCGCAGAAAGTCCAGGAGCGTGGTGTGGGGCGCGGTCGGTGACAGCGGTGCTTCGGTCCCGTTGACCGTGATGCGTGCCGCCGCCGTCACGACAGGCCTTCGTTTCGGTGCGAGCTCGGTCGATTCATCGTCTTCGTCAATTTTCAGACAGCTTTCTTCGTTCAGACGCACCACGTGAGAAAGAGCGGGCGCGAAACCGCGCGCAACAGCGAGGCGCCGCGAAAAAGGTGACGGGAGTTCGGGAAACCCGAAATGTGCCACGGAAGGGCACAGGAGAAGGGGGCGCGTTCAGCAGCCGTGCGCGATCCGCCCCGGGACCCATGCGGTGCACTCGGCGAGGCGACCGAGGTCGGAGTAGGTGAGCATCAGCTGGTCGCCTCCTTTCGAGGGCTGGGTGTCGACGTTCACGGCAAATTAATGGCTGCCGCCGTGGAGGTCAAGAGGCCGCCTGGCACCGAACCTTGGACGAGTGCCGCCCAAGACCGTGCGGCGTAGGCGCCGTTCGGCCCCGAACCCTGGATCTCCGGCGCGGGAAGTTGGCCGTCCTCACGACCGTACCGTGCCCTGCTCGCCCCGTTCGCGACCTTGTCCTGCCGCGCTCGCCCCGCTGTCCGCCGCCGCTCCATCGGCTGCCGCACGCCTGTCGTCCGGCCCGCGAGTACCCCGCGTCCCAGAGACCGCATCCCCGGCATCGCAGCTCTTGACGACGGTCGCGGGGTCTCTCCATACTGACGGCCAAATCGATTGGGCCAAATCGATTTGGCCGTCAGTATGGGGCTGGATCGCGGCTAATGCCCGAGCGTTCTTCACGCCCGAAAGGAGCTCCAACGTGTCCAGTCATCGCCAGCCCGCACCCGGAGCGGAACAACCACCGACGCCAGAGCCGGACATGCACGACGCCCCGCACTCGGCCGACGAGTCGAGCCCCACCGTGCACCCCGTCGACGAGTCGCGCCCCCTCGGGCGGATCATCCTCTTCGGCATTCAGCACGTCCTCGTCATGGCGGCCACCCCCATCTCGGCGATCTTCCTGATGAGCGCCACGCTCCGACTCGACGCCGGCCTGACCATCAACCTGCTTTCCGCGGCGTTCGTGCTCTCCGGCGTCGGGTCGCTGATCCAGTCGCTGGGGCCGTGGAAGTTCGGTCCCCGGCTGCCGTTCGTGATGCTGCCCGGCGGCGCGCCGCTCATCCTGTTCATCGCCATCGCCGCGCAGCACGGTCTCCGGACCGCCACCGGCGCGGTCATTCTCACCGCCGCCTTCTACTTCGTCGTCCTGCCGGCCTTCTCGCGACTGCTCGGGTTCTTCCCGGCCCTGGTCATCGGCACCATGATCGTCATCGTCGGGATCAACCTGGTGAAGGTCGGCGCGGTCCTCGTCACCGGCAGGCCCGGCGAGCCCGGATTCGCGGACCCGACGAACCTCGCGCTCGGTATGGCGACGATCGGATTCACCGTCGTCTTCTACCTGCTGTTCACCGGCATCCTGCGGCAACTCGCCGTCATGCTCGGGCTGGTCGCCGGCACAGTGCTGGCCGGCTTCCTCGGCAGCATCGACCTCGGCCGTGCCGCCGAAGGCGGCCTGGTCAGCGTGCCGGAAGTGATGCCGTTCGGCTCCCCCCAGTTCAGCCTGATCGCCGCGCTGCCGCTGATGCTCTACAGCCTCGCCTCCATGGCTGAGGCCACCGGCAGACCGTCATCAACGCCGAGGCAGTCGGCAAGGAGATCGACACCCGCACCGACGTCCCCAAGATGGTCCGCGGTGATGCGCTGACCTCGCTCTTCGGCGGGTTCTTCGGTCTGCCGCTGATGGTGACCAGCGGCGAGAACATCGGGATCGTCCGTGTCACCGGCGTCCGCAGCCGCTATGTCACCGCCGCTGCCGGTGTGGTCCTCATCGTCATCGGCTTCCTCGCGCCGGTGACACGGGCGATCAGCGTCGTCCCGTCCGCCGTGGTCGGCGGCACGGCCATGGTCGTCTTCGCGGTGATCACCGTGCTCGGCGTGCAGATGCTCGACCGTTCCGACCTCGACCAGCACACCAGCACGTTCATCTGCGCCGTCGCCCTGGCGCTGGGCCTGCTGCCCATCCTCATCCCCGGCGTGTACGCCGGCTTCCCGCCGAACGTCCGCATCCTCCTCGAAAGCGGCGTCGCCGTCGGCGCGTTCGTCGCCGCCGTACTCAACATCCTCTTCCACCACGTCAGGCCGCGCATCGCCGCCCGGCTGATCACCTCACGCACGGAAAGCAACCGATGAACCAGCTCACCCGCGACCTCCTCGACTCTCCCGGCCCGCTCCTCCTGGTACCCGATGCCGTGCTGCTGCCGGAAGGACCCACCGACGGATACGCGGTCGTCGTCGCCGACGGCTCCTTCCGTGCCGTCGGACCTGCCGGGGAACTGGCGCGTACACATCCGCAGCACGACGCCGTACGGCTGCCCGGCCATCTCCTGATGCCCGGCTTCGTCGACTCCCACCATCACCTGACCCAGAGCTTCGGCTCCGCGCTCGCCTTCGGGGAGCCCTCGGAGATCTTCCGCCGGGTCTGGGTCCCGCTGGAAGGAGCGCTGGACGAGGAATCGGCCTATGCCGCAGCCAAACTGGCGGCGTTGGAGGCCCTGCGCGGCGGCTTCACCACCGTCACCGACGCCGGTACGCGCGCCGACGTGGACGTCGACGTCGTCGCGTCGGCCGCTCGCGACGCCGGAATCCGCTGCGTACTCGGCCTCGTGTGCAACGACGCCGCCGACGACGCGACCGCCGCCGAGGACCCCGCGAGCGCCACCGCCGTCCTCGAAAGCGCCGAGAAGCACCTCGCCCGGTACGACGGTGACCCGCTGATCCACGCCTCCCTCGCCGTCTCGATCCCCGAAGCGGCCACCTCGACGACCCTTCACCGGACCGCACGTCTCGCCGAGGAAGCCGGGGCGATCGTGCAGATCCACGTCAACGAGCACCTGGCCGGTGTCGAACGCTCCCTCGTACGGCACGGACTGCGCCCGCTCGAATACCTGCACCGGACCGGCGCGCTCGGCCCACAACTGCTCGCCGCCCACGCCACCCTGCTCACCCCCCCCCCGCGAACTGACCCTGCTCGCCGACACCGGGACCGCCATCAGCTACAACCCGGTGGCCAGCGCCTGGAAGGGCAACGCCGTCGCCCCGGCCACCGCCATGGCCGAGCGCGGCATCCGCTTCGGGCTCGGCACCGACGGCACCCGCGGCGACGGATTCCGGCTCGCGGAAGCGGCCGAGTTCGCCCAGCGGATCGCCTACGGGCTGGCCACCGGCGACTCGTCGTGCGGCGCCGGCTGGACCTGGCTCGAACACGCCACCGCCGGCGGCGCCGACGCGGTCGGCCTGGGTGCGCGCACCGGCACCGTCGCCGAGGGACTGGCCGCCGACTTCCTCCTCGTCGACATCACCAACCCCGAGCTCGCGCTCTCCTGGGACGTGCCGTGGGAGCTGGTACGCCGGGGCAACCGCGACCAGATCACCGCCGTGTTCGTCGCCGGACACCTGCGTCTGTGGCACGGCCTGCCCACCGGCTGGGACGGCCCCGCACTCGTACGGCAGGCGGCCGAACTGGCCCGTGCCGCCGTCGAAAGGGCACCCATCACCCGAGTACACCCCACGTCCACGGCGGCACGGCAGCGGAGCACCGCACGGTGAGTACGGAAGCACTCGCGGTCCTCGCCGTCACGGTGGCCATCGCCGCGTTCGTCCAGGGCAGCAGCGGGCTGGGCTTCGCCCTGATCGTCGCGCCCGTGGCCGGGATCCTCGACCCCTCTCTGCTCCCGGTGTTCGTCCTGGCGGCCATGATCCCGCTCAACCTGTACGTCGCCTGGCGCGAACGCGCCTCGATCGACCTGCGCGGCGCGGGCTGGATCACCGGGGCCCGGCTGGCCGCCACGCCCGCCGGGCTCGCGCTGCTCTGGCTGATCCCGGACCGCAGCATCGGCCTGTTCATAGGCATCGCCACCGTACTGGCCGCGGTCGTGAGCCTGGTCGCACCCGCCTTCACTCCCGGCCGGGTGGCCTACCTCGGTGCGGGCGTGGTGACCGGACTCACGGAGACCGCGACCGGCGTCGGCGGCCCCCCGCTCGCCCTCGTCTACCAGCACCGGCCGCCCGCAGAACTGCGCTCGACCGTCGCGGCCTGCTTCCTCGTCGGGGAAGTGGCCTCGCTGGGCCTGCTGTTCGCGACAGGGGAGGGTCGGCCCGGAGACCTGGGTCTTGCGGTGGCGCTGCTGCCGGTGATCGCCGCGGGCGCGTGGCTGAGCCGGCTGGTGCACCACCGGCTGGACGCGCGCAGAATGCGGCTGTGCGTACTCGTCTTCGCTCTGGTCTCCGGGCTGGTGCTCATGCTCGGGCTGTGACCCGTAGCGACGAGGCACGCGGAACGACCCGTGGCTCGGGCGCCGCCGCCACCGCGGCGGCGGCGCTCCCGCCGCGCAGCCGGCCGAGCAGCAGTTCCACCGCGGCGGCCGCCGCCCGGTCCAGATGAAGGTCCACGGCGGTCAGCGGCGGCTCACAGGTCCGCGCACGCAGCCCGTCGTACCGGGTGACGACCATGACGTCGCCCGGTACGGACCGCCCGCTGTCCCGGATCGCCCGCACCGCGCCCACCGCGAACGCGTCCACCAGCGCGCAGACCGCGTCGATCTCGGGGTGCTCGGCCAGCAGGGCGGCACAGCGTTCATACCCGGCCTGCTCGCCGCCCACCTCCGGGGCGCTCGCCACGACGGGCACCCAGCCGTACCGCTCGGCGACCCGCTCGTACGCGGCGAGCGCGTCGACCGACGAGTGGCGTGAACCGGAGCCGACGATCAGCGCGGGCCGCCTGGCACCCTGCTCGCGCAGATGCGCGAGCAGCAACTCGGCGACCGGCCCGCCGCGCAGATCGACATACGGCGACGTGTCGTCCTGCGACACCGGCCGGCCGAGCGACACGTAAGGCAGGCCCCGCTCCCTCAACTGCGTCGCGGCGGCGTCGTTCACGTCCGGCTCGACGACGATGGCCCCGTCGATGTCGACGGAGTACAGCGCCGACCCCGATTGCACCGGCGGTACGAGCACCAGCGCGTAGCCGTGCAGCAACGCGCTCTCCGCGGCGGCGGCGGCGATCTCCATGTAGAACCCGAGCCGCGACGGCCCACCGGCCACCGCGAACGGCATCGAGGAGGCGAGCGCGATGGCCTTCGCCTCGCCCCGCCGCAGCCGCTGGGCCCGCAGATTGGGCCGGTATCCGAGCTCGGAGGCGACCTGCTTGATGCGCTCCCTGGTCCGCGGATCGACCTTGCCGATCCCGTTGAGGGCGTGCGAGACCGTCGTACGCGACACCTCGGCGATCCGCGCGACATCGGCGATCGTCGGTGGCCGCGAGCCGGGACCGGATGTTCGCATCGACGGACGCTCCTTGCAGGCTGAGGACGGGGCACCCCATCTTCGCCCACCCGCCTACCCGGGGACGCACCCCGCGGGTCGGCCGACGTCACCGAACCGTAAGCCCTCCACCGCCCGTGAGAGAGGAGGACGGTTCTACAGTCGCACTCACCCGAGTACCCAGGAGTCGTCCATGCGCGCCCGCACCGCTCTGCCCGCCGCTCTCGCCGCCACCCTGCTCACTCTCACGGGGTGCGGAGAGGAAAGCGGTTCCGACGAAGCAGCAGACACCTCGCCCTCGACCGCTTCGTCCCCGGCGCCACGGCCCACCGCCTCCGACGCGGGCGACGGCGCGGCCACCGGAGCCCCGGTGCCGCAGGCGCTTCGGTTCACCGCGACCACGGTCGACGGGAAGCCCTTCGATGCCGGGACACTGGCGGGCAAGCCGACCGTGCTGTGGTTCTGGGCGCCCTGGTGCCCCAAGTGCAAGGCCCAGGCCGCGGCGACCGCGAAGGTCGCCGCCGACCACGCGGGCGAGACCAACGTCGTCGGTGTGGCGGGTCTGGACAAGAACGCGGCCATGAAGGACTTCGTCGCCGACACGAAGACCAGCGGCTTCCCCCACCTGTCCGACGAGAACGGCGAGATCTGGAAGCGGTTCGAGGTCACCGAACAGAGCCGCTACGTCATTCTCGACAAGGACGGCAAGACCGTCTATGAGGGCGTCCTTCCGTCGGGCGAGGGGCTGGCCGAGAAGGTCGCCGGCCTGACCGGCTGAACCGCGATGTCCGACCTCCCGCTCGCCCTCGCGCTCACAGCGGGCATCCTCGCCGCTGTCAACCCGTGCGGCTTCGCCCTGCTCCCCGCCTACCTCTCCCTCCTCGTCCTCGGTGACGACAGCCCCTCCCGTGGTGTCGCGGTCGGCCGGGCCCTGACCGCGACGGCCTCCATCACCCTCGGCTTCGCGGCCCTGTTCGGCGTGTTCGGCCTGGCGATCCAGCCCGTCGCGGGACAGGTCCAGGCGCATCTGCCCTGGTTCACCATCGTGTTCGGCATACTCATGGCCCTGGCCGGGGGCTGGCTCTCGGCCGGCCGGCAGCTGCCCGCTCTCCTGCCGAAGGTCCGACGGGCCCCCACGGTGACCCGCTCCATCCCCTCGATGGCCCTGTTCGGCATGGCGTACGCGACCGCGTCCCTCGGCTGCACCATCGCCCCGTTCCTCGCCATCGTCGTCTCGGCCTTCCGCGGCGGCTCCACCGCCGAAGGGATCGTCCTGTTCGCCGCGTACGCGGCCGGCATGGGACTGATCGTCGCCGTCGCTTCCCTGACCGTCGCCCTCACCCGCAGCGCGGCCGTCAGCCACCTGCGCCGCTTCGGCGCGTCCGCGCCCCGAGTCGGTGGCGGACTTCTCCTGCTCGTCGGCGCGTACGTCGCCTACTACGGCTGGTACGAGATCCGTGTCCAGCGAGATCCCACCACCACCGACCCGGTCGTCGAAGCCGCCGGCGTCGCCCAGCGTGTCCTCGCCGACACGCTGGACACCGTCGGCCCCGCCGTTCTCGCCGGGTTCCTGGCCCTTCTGCTCCTGGCTGCCTGGGCGATCCACCGCGGCCGGGCACGCAGAGCCTTCCGCACCCGGTCCCGGGTGACGAACGCACCCGGCCGCGCCGACGAGCACGCCCGACCGCCCTTCGGGTGACGACAACTGTTCGACGACACGCCCTGGCCCCGCAGCCACCATCTCCCGGGCCCGGTCACCGCGTCGTCGGGCCTCTCGCCGCGCTAACGTGCCATCAGTCCGATTCGCAGCGGCATGAGGAGATCCGAGGACCGCATATGACAGAGCAGCCACGTGAGCAATGGGCCACCCGCACAGGCTTCCTGCTGGCCGCCATCGGTTCGGCCGTCGGACTCGGTAATATCTGGCGGTTTCCCGCCATCGCCTACGATAACGGCGGCGGAGCCTTCCTGCTGCCGTACCTGATCGCGCTCCTCACAGCGGGCATCCCGCTGCTGATCATGGAGTACTCCATCGGGCGGAAGTACCGTCTGTCGCCGCCGGCCGCGCTGCGCAGGATGGCCCGGCCGGCAGAGGCCATCGGGTGGTGGCAGGTCGTGATCTCCTTTGTGATCGCCACCTACTACGCCGTCATCATCGCCTGGGCCGTGCGCTATGTGGGCTTCTCCTTCGGCCAGCAATGGGGCGACGACCCGGAGGCTTTCCTCTTCGGTGACTTCCTGCGGGCACCGGAGACACCGAGTTTCCTGGACGGTTTCGTACCTGGGGTCTTCTGGCCGCTCATCGCTGTGTGGGTGGTCGTGCTGGTCATCCTGGCGTTCGGTATCCGGCGAGGCATCGAGCGAGCCAACAAGATCTTCATTCCCTTGCTCTTCGTCCTGTTCGCAGCACTGGTGATCCGCGCCCTCACGCTGGACGGGGCGGCCCTCGGGCTCGACGCCCTCTTCACGCCGGACTGGTCGGAACTCGGCAACGGCAGCGTCTGGGTCGCCGCCTACGGGCAGATCTTCTTCTCGCTGTCCATCGGCTTCGGCATCATGGTCACGTACGCGTCGTACCTGGGCCGCCGGGCCGACCTGACGGGCTCCGCGATGGTGGCGGGCTTCGCCAACAGCTCGTTCGAGATCCTCGCGGGCATCGGGGTCTTCGCGACCCTGGGCTATCTGGCGACCGCCTCGGGGGTCGGCGTCGACGAGGTCGCCGGCGCGGGCATCGGTCTGGCGTTCGTCGCCTTCCCCGCAGTGATCTCGGAGATGCCGCTCGGTGCTCTCTTCGGCGTGCTGTTCTTCAGCTCCCTCGTAATCGCGGGACTTTCCTCGCTGATCTCCATCGTCCAGGTGGTCGTCTCCGCCGTGCAGGACCGGACCGGCATGCGTCGCATGCCGGCGGTCCTGGGCATCGGCGGTCTGATCGCGCTGGTGTCGGTCCTGCTCTTCCCGAACGAGTCCGGCATCTACCTGCTCGACGCGTCCGACCACTTCATCAACCAGTACGGCATCGCGCTGGCCGCCCTGGTCGGCCTGATCGTCATCGTCTGGGTGCTGCGGCAGCTTCCCGGCCTCCAGGAGAACGCTGACGCCACCTCCGCCGTCCGACTCGGCCGCTGGTGGCGCATCTGCCTCGGTGTCATCACACCCCTGGTCCTGGGCTGGATGATGGTCGACAGCCTGCGGACCGAGTTCGAGGAGAACTACGAGGGCTACTCGACCGGATTCCTGCTCTCCGCGGGCTGGAGCGTCGCCATCGGGGCACTGCTGGTCGGTGTGATCCTCACACTGATGCCGTGGCCTGCCGGCGGTGAGGACATCGACCTCGACATGGAGTCGCCAGCCGACCGGAAGGACCGCTGATGTCCACCAGTGCCATCATCATGATGATCATCGCCATTCTCATCGTCTGGGGTGGACTGATCACCGCCATCCTCCGGCTGAGGAAGCACCCGGACACTCCGGAGCAGATGCCGCCCGGCACCCACCCGGCCGAGTGACTGAGCCCTGGCGGTAGCGTCGCCCTGCTCACCCGGAACCAGACCCCCACAACCCGCCGTCGTCATGGTGGTGAAGGACCCACTGCCATGATGACGGGCTTGGCGAGGTTGTCAGTTACCTGCGGAGTCAGGGGCCGTCGATGAATTAGGGTCTGTATCCAGTTGTGATCAATGGGTGGTCCGCGCGAGGTCCTTGATCCAGATCGTGGAGGCGCGGAGACGGAGTCCGGCGAGGTAGCTCTCGGGGTTCTTGTCGTAGCGGGTGGCGATGCCGCGCCATGCCTTCAGCCTGTTGATCAGGCGCTCGACGGTGTTGCGGTCCTTGTAGAGCTCGGCGTCGTGGGTGAGAGGACGGCCGCCCTGGCGGCCCTTCTTCTTCCGGTTGGCGGCCTGGTCCTTCTTCTCCGGGATGACTGCCTTGATGTTGCGTTTGCGTAGGTAGGAGCGGTTGCCTCGGGAGGAGTACGCCTTGTCTCCGGCGACCGCGTCGGGCCGGGTTCGGGGACGGCCGACCGGGAGGCGAACCCGCATCTTGTTGAGCACGGGGATGAACTGCGGGCTGTCGGCGGCCTGTCCGGCGGTGAGCGTGAGGACGAGCGGTCTGCACTTGCGGTCGGCAGCGACGTGGACCTTGCTGGTCTGCCCGCCCCGCGAGCGGCCGAGCAGGGCGGCCTTCAGGCGGAGCTTGCGGCGTCGCCGGACGCGTCGCCGTTCGACCCGCCCGGCCTCGACGTCGGTGTCGTGCCCGACTTGTTCCTCGCTGTCGCCCCCTTTGAGCGGGTCCTCTCCTCCTCGGCCGCCTTCTCCAGGGCGTCCAGCGTCTCCGGATCAAGGCGCATCCCGGCGGCGTCGTGGTGGGCACGTGCGGTGGTGGAGTCCACACTGACCAGCGAAAGGTCCACCTCACCCCGCTCCGCGGCCTTCGCGATCAGACCTTCCAGCAGGTTCTCGAAGACCCCGGCGTCCCGCCACTGGCGGAACCGGTTGTACACGGTGGGCCAGGCACCGAACTCGGCAGGCATCTCCCGCCACTGTGCGCCCGAGCGGAACTTCCAGACCACACCCTCGAACTGCTCGCGCAGTTTCGTGGGGTACGGCCCGTACTCGCCGATCGGCAGGTACGGCTCCACGTACCCCCACTCCTTGTCCGTCAACTGTCTCCGCGTCATGCACACCGGACTACACGATCCACCCCCGAAGCGAGGGCGAATCCCGCAGATTGATCACGACTCGATACAGGCCCTAGT
>NZ_NEUE01000241.1 GCF_002910905.1 Streptomyces sp. SM11
CACAGCCCTTCCCGCACCTCCCGCCCGCCCACCGCGAACGGTCACGGGGCGCACCACGCCCGGAGCCCGGCCCCCGATCGCGAGCGGCTCCGCCACCGCGGGCAACGCTCCCTCCGGCCAGCCGGATCGCCGGCTCCCGGCCACAACCCGTCGCCCCCACAGACAGATCACGAAGGAATCCGGTCAATAAACGGTCACCAAGTGCTACTTGGTGCGTCACTTAGCGATAACAGAAGCGACGGAACCGGTGATTTAGACAACTGGGTGTAGCGCTGCCTGCACGAAGCGTTATTCTCCTCAGACGCATCACGGAGACCGCCACCCGCTACCACGGGTGACGTTTTTCGAACTGCTCGTGATGGAAGCTCTGCCTCTGGGAGTCCCGTGTACCCACACGTCGGGGTTGACGCCTCGGGCCTGGCTACGCTGCGTGCATCGGTCGTTGACCGCTTGCGCGGCTTCGTCCCCACCGCGTACGCCGTCCCCGCATTTGCCACCCCTGCACCTGCCGGCCCTTGCTACGCCCTGGCCGAACGCAGTGCGGCGGTCGGAAGACGCGGCACCCGCGCCGCCTCGACCACCTCGACCGTCCGCCGTCCCACCGCCGACAGCGACAGCGCGCGCATGATGGATCTCGTCGAGCGCGCGCAGGCCGGTGAGGCGGACGCCTTCGGCCGCCTGTACGACCAGTACAGCGACACCGTGTACCGGTACATCTACTACCGCGTGGGCGGCAAGGCGACCGCGGAGGACCTCACCAGCGAGACCTTCCTCCGCGCGCTGCGCCGTATCTCCACGTTCACCTGGCAGGGCCGCGACTTCGGCGCCTGGCTGGTCACCATCGCTCGCAACCTGGTCGCCGACCACTTCAAATCCAGTCGCTTCCGGCTGGAAGTGACCACCGGCGAAATGCTCGACGCCAACGAGGTGGCGCGCAGCCCCGAGGACTCCGTCCTGGAGTCCCTCTCCAACGCCGCACTGCTCCAGGCCGTGCGGCGGCTCAACCCCCAGCAGCAGGAGTGCGTCACCCTGCGGTTCCTCCAAGGCCTCTCGGTCGCCGAGACCGCCCGCGTGATGGGCAAGAACGAGGGCGCGATCAAGACCCTCCAGTACCGAGCCGTACGGACGCTCGCCCGACTCCTGCCGGACGACGCCCGCTGACCGGGCCTCTGCGTGACCGTCCCGTCACGCACTGGTCCGATCATCTTTCGTGCGTAACCCAAGTGCCGCGCGACTCGTTGTGCCGGTTGCAGGCCCCCTGTCGTCACCCCTGTCCGTAGCCACTCACCCCATCGAGTGGAAACGCTCAAGGTGTGCAACCTTCCGGACCGTCAGGGGAGTCGACCGTCATGACGAGAGGAGGTGCCGCCAGTGATCGCAAACGTTTCGGCACACCGGCGGGCGAACGCCTTCGCCCAGGCCCTGGAAGAGCAGACCCCCCAGGGTGCGGCGGCCGTACAGCCCGCGGAGCCGGCCGACCAGGCCGACCGCGGACCGCTGTTGGCCCTGGCGAACGGCCTCGGTGAGCTACCGAAGCCGCAGTTGGACCCCGAAGTCAAAGTGGTGCAGCGAGCCCAGCTCGTCGCGGCCATGGAGGCCATGTTCGCCGAGGGCGGCGCGTCCACGGGCCCTACGGTGCCCGTGCAACGGGGCAAGGGGGCCCACCGGGCCTCACCACTGCGGAAACTGCGCCCCCGCTCCCGCTGGGCGAAGGGGCTCACCGCCGGCGGGCTCACCGTCGGCGTGGCCGCGGGAGCGTTCGGCGGTGTGGCCGCCGCCAGCTCCGACGCCCTCCCCGGTGATTCGCTCTACGGACTGAAACGCGGGATGGAGGATCTCAGCCTCGGCATGGCCTCGGGCGACGCCGACCGCGGCGAGGCCTATCTCGACCAGGCCTCCACCCGGCTCAGCGAGGCCCGCAGACTCATGGAACGCGGCCGCTCCGGCGCCCTGGACCACGAATCCCTCGGCGCCGTCAGACGCGCGCTCAACGGCATGTCCCACGACGCCTCCGAGGGCCACCGGCTGCTCCACTCCGCCTACCAGCGCGACGGAGCGATCGGCCCGATCCAGACCCTGGACACCTTCTCCCGCTCGCACCGCGACACCTGGAGCAGCCTCCGCGACCGGCTGCCCGTCCAGCTCACCGACGTCCGCGACGAGGTCAGCTCGGTCTTCGACGCCATGGAGGAAGAAGTCGCACCGCTCCAGTCGCTCCTCCCCCGCCCCCCGGGCAAGGACACTGGACGCTCCGACGCCACTACCCCGGGCACCGGCTCGCCCAGGACCGACGCCCCCGCCTCCCCGGCCGCCCCCGAGCAGCCTGGAAACCGCACCGACGGCAAACCCACCCCCGAACCCTCCGGCTCGTCCGGCTCCGCCGACACCACTCCGGACGACGGCCTGCTGGGCGGCGGCACGGACGGCCTGCTGGACGACCTCCCGACGGACGGCCTCACCAAGCCCTCCCCCGAGAGCAGGCCCAGCGCACCCGCCGCCCCGGACGTCACCCTGCCCCCGCTCCTCCCGGGGCTCCTCCCGGGCCTCGGCATCGACGGCGAGAACCTCAGGCCGTAGAACGACGGGCTCACACACAGGAAGGGCCGGTACGCGATCCGCGTACCGGCCCTTCCTTTTCCGCACACCAGACCTTCCGCACACCAGGTCAGAAGAAGACCGACCGCCGCTGCACCAGCAGCCGGTACAGCGTGTGCTGGATCTGCTCACGCACCTGGTCCGTCAGGTTGAACATCAGCATCGGGTCCTCCGCCGCCTCCGGCGGATAACCGTCCGTCGGAATCGGCTCACCGAACTGGATCGTCCACTTCGTCGGCAGCGGCAGCGCGCCCAGCGGCCCCAGCCACGGGAACGTCGGCGTGATCGGGAAGTACGGGAAGCCCAGCAGCCGGGCCAGCGTCTTCGCGTTGCCGATCATCGGGTAGATCTCCTCCGCGCCCACGATCGAGCACGGCACGATCGGCGCCCCCGCCCGCAACGCCGTCGATACGAACCCGCCCCGGCCGAAGCGCTGGAGCTTGTACCGGTCACCGAACGGCTTGCCGATGCCCTTGAAGCCCTCCGGCATCACCCCGACGATCTCGCCCGTCTCCAGCAGCCGCTGCGCGTCCTCCGCACAGGCCAGCGTGTGACCGGCCTTGCGCGCCAGCTCGTTGACGACCGGGAGATGGAAGACCAGATCGGCGGCGAGCAGCCGCAGATGCCGCTCGGCCGGATGGTTGTCGTGCACCGCGACCTGGAGCATCAGCCCGTCCAGCGGCAGCGTCCCGGAGTGGTTGGCCACGATGAGCGCCCCGCCGTCCGACGGGATGTTCTCGATGCCCTTCACCTCGACCCGGAAGTACTTGTCGGCCAGCGGCCGCAGCACCGACATCAGGACCTGGTCGGTGAGCTCCTCGTCGTACCCGAACTCGTCGACGTCGTAGTCACCGGTGACCCGCCGCCGCAGGAACGCGAGCCCGCCCGCGATCCGCCGTTCCCAGCCGCCGCCCGATGAACCGTCCGAGCCCTCCACGTCCTGACGGAGCCCCTCGTCCTCGTGCTCCGCCTCCCCCGCCTCCGACGGCTGCCCGGGGACCTGCGCACCCGGCAGGGCGCTCACCGCGGCCGCGGAACCGTCGCCCCGGCCGCTGCCGTGGCCCCCCGCCCCGGTCCGGCGCCGCGCCGGACGCGATGTCTCTCCGGACCGCGAACGGTCGTCGTCGAACGGAATGACCTTGGCGTCCGCCATCGTCGGTGCGCTCCTCTACCTGGCGCCGTGAGTCGTCTGTACCGCACCGGCCCCGTGCTCCCGCGGCCCGGTGCCTCCCGGGAGCGGCAACGCCGCCAGCCGGTCCACCGCCCTGCCCACCGTCGCCGGCGGCAGCAGCCCGGGACCCCGGCTCCGCGCGAACTCCGCGAACGTCTCCGCCGTGGTGAACTGCGGCCGGAAACCGAGGGTCTCGCGCATCTGTACGGTCGAGACCACCCTGCCATGGGTGAGCAGCCGGATCTGTTCCGGCGAGAAGTCGGTCATGCCGATCGTGCGGAGCGCCGAGCCGACCCACGTGACGGCGGGCAGCAGCACCGGCACGGTCGGCTTCCCCAGCCGCCGCGAGCACTGCGAAAGCAGCAGCACACCGTCACCGGCGACGTTGAAGGTGCCGCTGTTCAGCGTCCCGCGCCGGGGCTCGCCCGCCGCGACCCCCAGGACGTCGATCACATCGTCCTCGTGCACGAACTGGAGCCGGGGGTCGTAGCCGAAGACGGTCGGCAGGACGGGCAGCGACAGATAGTCGGCGAGCGGCGAGTCCGGCCGCGGCCCCAGGATGTTGGCGAACCGCAGCACACACACCGCCACGTCCGGCCGGCGGCGGGCGAAGCCCCGTACGTACCCCTCGACCTCCACCGCGTCCTTCGCGAAGCCGCCGCTGGGCAGCGACTTGGGCGGGGTGGTCTCGGTGAACACGGCGGGATCGCGGGGCGCCGACCCGTACACGCTCGTACTGGACTTCACCACGAGCCGCCGCACCGTCGGGGACTTCTGGCAGGCTCCGAGCAGCTGCATGGTGCCGATGACGTTGGTCTCCTTGATCGCCGTCCGGCCGCCGGCGCCGAGCGCCTTGCCGGAGACGTCCAGGTGCACGACCGTGTCGACGGCGTGCTCGGCCAGGATCCGAGCCAGGGCGGACTGCCGGATGTCCGCAGTGACGAACTCCGCGTCGCCCAGCCGGTGCGCGGGCGCGACCGCGTCGACGGCGATCACCCGGTCCACCCCGGGCTCCCGCTGGACGCGCCGGACGAAGCGGCCCCCCAGCTGCCGGGCCGCTCCTGTGACGAGCACGACCTTTCCCAAGACCCGGCTCCCCTGCTTCCCGCGGTGACTTCCCTGGCCGTCACCGTAGCGGGTGGACGCCGTCCTGTGACGCCCCCATGCCCCGAAACGCACCGCAGCCCCTCCACCGGAACGGCGGAAGGGCTGCGGATCTCACGAACTGCGTTCGCTTACTTCTTGTTGCGACGCTGAACGCGCGTGCGCTTGAGCAGCTTGCGGTGCTTCTTCTTGGCCATCCGCTTGCGCCGCTTCTTGATAACAGAGCCCACGACTACCCTCGCTTACTTCATCTTCACTGGTGCGGGGCGTCTGGGCCCACACGACCTACGTCGGCCTAGCCTACCCGCCACCGTCCGAGGGGCGTAATCCGCAGGCAACCTCAGGCTGATTCCACCCCCACGAAGGAGTCGCGGAGATACGCGTGAACCGCTTGCTCCGGCACCCGGAAGGACCTGCCCACCCGGATCGCCGGCAGATGACCGCTGTGCACCAAGCGGTACACGGTCATCTTCGACACTCGCATGACCGAGGCGACTTCCGCCACGGTCAGAAACTTGACCTCGTTGAGAGGCCTCTCGCTGCCAGCAGCCATGACCCACCTGTACCTTCCGCACCGGACGCGCACCGGCTTCCCCTCCGGTGACTCTTCGTCGCTGTGCGCTCACTCACCAGATTAGGGGCGGGTGGTGCGAGTGGGGAAGAGGAGAGGCGATCGGCGGCCTACTGTGACAGACAGGCCCGATTGAGCACATAGCGCGTCAACGGCCGGTAGAACGGCGCCCGTACGCCGTCGTCGAGCGGAACGACGACGGACACCCGCCCCTCCGCCTCCCCCACGAACAGCGCCGGATCGTCCGTGTCCGCCGGCCCGATCGCCTCGATCCCCAGCTGACCTGCACCGCAGACCCAGCCGTGATCCCCGATCACCAGCTCGGGCAGCACCCCCAGCCGCTCCGCGGCATCCTGGAGCGCGACCCGCACCGGAAGCGGCGAATGCGTGTGCGCGCCGGTCTCGCCCCCCGTGGGCCGCCCCCCCGGTTCACGCACCAGAGCTACCCCCCGTACGTAGTCGAGGTGGTACGTGCGTACGCCAAACCGGGTCGTTATGTCGACACATCTGCCCTGCGCGGGGGTGAGAACAGGACAGCCCGCCGCCGACAGAGCGTCTGCCAGCCCGGCGTAGAAACCGAGCAGCCGGTGCGGATGGCCGGTCCCCAGCAGCACCGGAGCCCGACGCTCCGCCACCAGCGTCAACCGCTCGGCGAACGCGTCCAGCGCGGCCACCGTCCGCTCCGGGTCGATCGCGTCGGGCCCGGACACGTACGCGGGATCCGCGGAGACCCCGCACCGGTCCGCCATCAGCCGTAGCAGCTCACCCTCGCCCCAGGCCCGCTCGGGCGCGAGCCCCAGCATCACCCGCGGATCCCGGGCGGCGAACAGCCGGTAGCTGCGCAGACCGTTCTCGCGCGGCGTGGCCACGGGCCCGGCCAGCCGGGCCGCCAGCAGATGGGCGCGCAACGCCCCGGTGCTCAACACCCCTGGGATGCTGCCGCATCGCGGAGCCCCGGCGGGCGGGAATCCCGGTACGCCCCACCGTTGGCGTAACGCACGGCACAATGCCCGCGCACACCCCGGTCCACGCCCGTCAGGTCAGCAGCCCCCGCAGCGGGAACGCCGCCTTCCGGGACGCCAGCACCGCCTGGTCCAGCCGGTCCGCCGGGTCGTACCCGTCCTCCCACGCCTTCCACGACGGCGTACGCCCGTCCGTCATCCGGCCGGGCCCCAACTGCCGCGTGCGGGCGTAGACGAGGTCCCGCCAGGACGACGGCACCACGGACTCCGGATCGACGGGAGCATGCGCCGCGATCCCGACGAGATGCGTCCACGACCGGGGCACCACGTCCACCACCGCGTACCCACCGCCGCCGAGCGCCACCCAGCGCCCGCCCTCCGCGTACTGGTGCGCGAGCTCGTGGCAGGACTCCATGACCGCCCGCTGCGCGTCCAGCGACACCGCGAGGTGGGCGAGCGGGTCCTCGAAGTGGGTGTCGGCCCCGTGCTGGGTGACGAGCACCTGGGGCCGGAAGTCGGCCAGCAGCTCGGGCACCACCGCGTGGAACGCCCGCAGCCACCCCTCGTCCCCGGTCCCGGCCGGCAGCGCCACGTTCACCGCGGCGCCCTCACCGTCCCCGGCCCCGGTCTCCTCCGGCCAGCCGGTCTGCGGAAACAGGGTCCGCGGGTGCTCGTGCAGTGACACGGTCAGCACCCTCGGGTCCGCCCAGAACGCGGCCTGGACCCCGTCCCCGTGGTGGACGTCCACATCGACGTACG
This sequence comes from Streptomyces sp. SM11, assembly GCF_002910905.1. Classification (GTDB taxonomy): domain Bacteria; phylum Actinomycetota; class Actinomycetes; order Streptomycetales; family Streptomycetaceae; genus Streptomyces. The sequence goes on from NZ_NEUE01000241.1 coordinate 7,163, forward strand.
CGACCCGCTCGGCGCCCAGCTCCAGCAGCCGGGCGATGGCGAGGGCCGGGTCGTTGTAGACGCAGAACCCGGCGGCCGCCCCGGGCATGGCGTGATGCAGCCCCCCGGTGAAGTTCACCGCGTGCCCGCTCTCTCCCCGCCACACGGCCTCGGCGGCGCCCACCGACAGCCCCGCGATCAGCGCGGACGCCTCGTGCATCCCGGCGAACGCCGGATCGTCCACGGTCCCGAGCCCGTAGTCCTGGTCGGCCGCCCGCGGATCCGCGGAGGCGGCCCGTACCGCGGCCACGTAGTCCTCGCGGTGCACGAGCCGCAGGGTGGAGTCCCCGGCGGACTTCGCCGACCGCAGATCCACCGCCCCGTCGAGCCCGAACGCCCGCACCAGCCCCATCGTCAGGTCCAGCCGGACCGGGTCCATGGGGTGGGTGTCCCCGAAGTCGTATCCCGTAACTGCGTCATCCCACATCAGCTGTGTGCGGCCGCTCATGCCCGCCACCGTATCGGGCGGGGCTCGGCCCGAACGACCGGGCATACACGAGCGTCGCCAGCACCAGAACCATCGGTACGAGCATGGCACCGCGATAACTCCACGCATCCCCCAGAGCGCCCACGAGCGGCGAACCGACCAAAAAACCCACATAGTTGAAGATGTTCAACCGGGCCACGGCCGCGTCGCTGTTCCCCGGGAACATCCGCCCGGCCGCCGCGAAGGTCTGCGGCACGATCACACAGAGCCCGAACCCGAGCATCGTGAACCCGAGCATCCCCACCCAGGCCCCCGGCGCCAACGCCACGACCGCGAACCCGCCGGCCGCCAGCAGACTCCCGCCCCGCACCACGGCCACCGCCCCGAACCGCCGCACCCCGAGGTCCCCCACGGCCCGCCCCAGCAGGGTCGTCACCATGTAGACGTTGTACGGAACGGTCGCGAGCTGCTCCGAACCGCCCAGCACGTCCTGGAGGTACTTGGCACTCCAGTTGGAGACGGTCGAGTCCCCGATGTACGCGAAGGTCATCACCAGGCAGAGCGGCAGCAGCAGCTTGAACGACGGGGCCCCACCCGCGCCCCCGGGGCCTGGGCCTAGGCCTGGGCCGGCCTCCTCGGGCCCCTTCCCCTCCGTGTACCACCGGCTCCCGGCCAGCGCGGCGGGCAACAGCACCACCACGACGGGCAGGTAGGACACGAACAGCGAAAGATCCCACCGCGCCCCGGCCCACGCCAACGACGCCCCCAGGATCCCACCGAGGCTGTACGCGGCGTGGAAACCGAGCATGATGCTGCGCCCGTACGCCCGTTGGAGGCTGACGCCCAGCATGTTCATGGAGGCGTCCAACGCCCCGACGGCCAGCCCGAAGACGCCGAGCGCGACGGCGACGTGCCACACCTCCCGCCCCCCGCCCACTCCGAGCAGGGCGAGCAGGACGAGGGGCTGGGCCCACCGCAGGACGACGCCGGGCCCCACCCGCACGACCACCTTCTCGGTGGCCACGCTGCCGGCCCCCGCCAGGATCGGGACGGCGGCGAGGAAGACGGGCAGCAGCCCGTCGGATATCCCGTACTGGTCCTGAACGGCGGGGATACGCGTCACCAGGAGGGCGAAGGCCACCCCTTGGACGCCGAAGCTCAGCCCCAGGGAGGCCCTGCCGTGCCGCAAGCCCGCATCAGTCATGGCCGCGAGCGTAGAGCCAGGCTCTACCCATGGGTAGACGGCTCAGGCGAGCAGTCCGGGAAGCTGGGACATGTCCGAGAAATGCCCGGTCACTCCGACGAGCCGGTCCGCGGGCATCATCGACGTGAACCCGTACACGTCCATCCCGGCCGCCCGCGCCGCCTCGACCCCGAGCGGACTGTCCTCGATGACTACGCACCTCTCCGGAGCGACGCCCATCCGCTCGGCGGCGTGGAGGAACAGGTCCGGCGCCGGCTTGCCCCGCCCGACATCCTCCGAGCTGAAGATCCACTCTTCCTCGAACCACTGGTCGATGCCCGTCTTGCGGTGCCCGACCCGGATCCGCTCATGGCTCCCGGAGGAGGCGACACAGTAGTCCACCCCGTCCGCGACGAGCTTCCCGAGCAGTTCCTCGGTCCCGTCGACGGCCACAAGCTCCCGCTGGAAGGCAGCGAACGTACGGGTGTTGAGCGTGGAGTCGAAGTCCTCGGGCAGCTTCTGCCCGGTCCTCTCCTCGACGAGATCGTGGACCCGGTGCACGGCGGACCCCATGTAGTCACGGAGCGACTCGTCGTACGAGGTGGGGTGACCGAGTTCGGTCAAGTAGCCGGAGAGGACGGTGTTGGCGAGCGGCTCACTGTCGACGAGCACACCATCGTTGTCGAAGATGACCAGTTCGTAGCGCATGGTTCGAGCCTAGACGTTCAGAACGCAGAAAAGCCCCGTGCCACAAGGCACGGGGCTTTCCCGGAAAAATTGTTCGGCGGCGTCCTACTCTCCCACAGGGTCCCCCCTGCAGTACCATCGGCGCTGAAAGGCTTAGCTTCCGGGTTCGGAATGTAACCGGGCGTTTCCCTAACGCAATGACCACCGAAACACTATGAAATTAACCAACACCGGATGAAACACGGCCGTTCGTTATTTCAGAACTAACACAGTGGACGCGAGCAACTGAGGACAAGCCCTCGGCCTATTAGTACCAGTCAGCTCCACCCGTTACCGGGCTTCCACATCTGGCCTATCAACCCAGTCGTCTACTGGGAGCCTTAACCCTTCAAGAGGGTGGGAATACTCATCTCGAAGCAGGCTTCCCGCTTAGATGCTTTCAGCGGTTATCCTTTCCGAACGTAGCCAACCAGCCATGCCCTTGGCAGGACAACTGGCACACCAGAGGTTCGTCCGTCCCGGTCCTCTCGTACTAGGGACAGCCCTTCTCAATATTCCTGCGCGCGCAGCGGATAGGGACCGAACTGTCTCACGACGTTCTAAACCCAGCTCGCGTACCGCTTTAATGGGCGAACAGCCCAACCCTTGGGACCGACTCCAGCCCCAGGATGCGACGAGCCGACATCGAGGTGCCAAACCATCCCGTCGATATGGACTCTTGGGGAAGATCAGCCTGTTATCCCCGGGGTACCTTTTATCCGTTGAGCGACAGCGCTTCCACAAGCCACTGCCGGATCACTAGTCCCGACTTTCGTCCCTGCTCGACCCGTCGGTCTCACAGTCAAGCTCCCTTGTGCACTTACACTCAACACCTGATTGCCAACCAGGCTGAGGGAACCTTTGGGCGCCTCCGTTACTCTTTAGGAGGCAACCGCCCCAGTTAAACTACCCATCAGACACTGTCCCTGATCCGGATCACGGACCCAGGTTAGACATCCAGCACGACCAGAGTGGTATTTCAACGACGACTCCACAACCACTGGCGTGGCCGCTTCAAAGTCTCCCACCTATCCTACACAAGCCGAACCGAACACCAATATCAAACTATAGTAAAGGTCCCGGGGTCTTTCCGTCCTGCTGCGCGAAACGAGCATCTTTACTCGTAGTGCAATTTCACCGGGCCTATGGTTGAGACAGTCGAGAAGTCGTTACGCCATTCGTGCAGGTCGGAACTTACCCGACAAGGAATTTCGCTACCTTAGGATGGTTATAGTTACCACCGCCGTTTACTGGCGCTTAAGTTCTCAGCTTCGCCACCCCGAAGAGCAGCTAACCGGTCCCCTTAACGTTCCAGCACCGGGCAGGCGTCAGTCCGTATACATCGCCTTACGGCTTCGCACGGACCTGTGTTTTTAGTAAACAGTCGCTTCTCGCTGGTCTCTGCGGCCACCCCCAGCTCAAGCAGCAAGTGCTATCACCAGTGATGGCCCCCCTTCTCCCGAAGTTACGGGGGCATTTTGCCGAGTTCCTTAACCATAGTTCACCCGAACGCCTCGGTATTCTCTACCTGACCACCTGAGTCGGTTTAGGGTACGGGCCGCCATGAAACTCGCTAGAGGCTTTTCTCGACAGCATAGGATCATCCACTTCACCACAATCGGCTCGGCATCAGGTCTCACCCTTAAATGTGTGACGGATTTACCTACCACACGGGCTACACCCTTACCCCGGGACAACCACCGCCCGGGCTGGACTACCTTCCTGCGTCACCCCATCGCTTACCTACTACAAGTCTGGTTCATCGGCTCCACCACTACCCTCAACTCCGAAGAGATCGGGCCGGCTTCACGGACTTAGCATCGCCTGATTCAGTACTGGGCGTTTCAAAGCGGGTACCGGAATATCAACCGGTTGTCCATCGACTACGCCTGTCGGCCTCGCCTTAGGTCCCGACTTACCCTGGGCAGATCAGCTTGACCCAGGAACCCTTAGTCAATCGGCGCACACGTTTCTCACGTGTGTATCGCTACTCATGCCTGCATTCTCACTCGTGAACCGTCCACAACTCGCTTCCGCGGCTGCTTCACCCGGCACACGACGCTCCCCTACCCATCCATACGGGCGTTGGCCCTATGTGTATGAATGACACGACTTCGGCGGTACGCTTGAGCCCCGCTACATTGTCGGCGCGGAATCACTTGACCAGTGAGCTATTACGCACTCTTTCAAGGGTGGCTGCTTCTAAGCCAACCTCCTGGTTGTCTCTGCGACTCCACATCCTTTCCCACTTAGCGTACGCTTAGGGGCCTTAGTCGATGCTCTGGGCTGTTTCCCTCTCGACCATGGAGCTTATCCCCCACAGTCTCACTGCCGTGCTCTCACTTACCGGCATTCGGAGTTTGGCTAAGGTCAGTAACCCGGTAGGGCCCATCGCCTATCCAGTGCTCTACCTCCGGCAAGAAACACACGACGCTGCACCTAAATGCATTTCGGGGAGAACCAGCTATCACGGAGTTTGATTGGCCTTTCACCCCTAACCACAGGTCATCCCCCAGGTTTTCAACCCTGGTGGGTTCGGTCCTCCACGAAGTCTTACCTCCGCTTCAACCTGCCCATGGCTAGATCACTCCGCTTCGGGTCTAGAGCGTGCAACTCAAACGCCCTGTTCGGACTCGCTTTCGCTACGGCTTCCCCACACGGGTTAACCTCGCTACACACCGCTAACTCGCAGGCTCATTCTTCAAAAGGCACGCAGTCACGACTGCATGTGCAAGCACATACAGCGACGCTCCCACGGCTTGTAGGCACACGGTTTCAGGTACTATTTCACTCCGCTCCCGCGGTACTTTTCACCATTCCCTCACGGTACTATCCGCTATCGGTCACCAGGGAATATTTAGGCTTAGCGGGTGGTCCCGCCAGATTCACACGGGATTTCTCGGGCCCCGTGCTACTTGGGTGTCTCTCAAACGAGCCGTTGATGTTTCAGCTACGGGGGTCTTACCCTCTACGCCGGACCTTTCGCATGTCCTTCGCCTACATCAACGGTTTCTGACTCGTCCCACAGCCGGCAGACTGTGAAAGAGAGATCCCACAACCCCGCATGCGCAACCCCT
>NZ_NEUE01000242.1 GCF_002910905.1 Streptomyces sp. SM11
CCCGGCCGTGGCGGGCCGGCCGTCGTCACACCGCCGCCCCGTGCCTCACCAGCCCGTCATCACACCGCCCAGCAGCAGCGGTGCGGCGACCAGGGCGAGCAGCTTCACCCGGAACGGGCCGCCGTCCTCTTCCGTGCGACGGCGGACGACGAACGCGGCGACGATGCCCAGCGGGAAGAGGACGGGCACGGACTCGGTGAGGGCCGCCGGGGTTCCGCCCGCCCATCCCGCGGCCCAGGACCCGGCGAGACCCACCAGCACGGCGAGGAACACCTGGCCCGCGGTGAACCACCGGTCCTCCATCACGTCGACCAGTTCGCCGAAGCGGGTGCCCGCGACGCGCGCCCGGACGGCGGTGACGAGGAAGGCGGCCAGGATGCCCACTCCGGCCACGAGGAAGATCCAGCGCAGCACGGTCGCGACGACTGTCATCGGTAGACCTCTTCTCCCGCTACCAGCAGTTCTTGACGACGCCGTCGATGCCGAGGATCTCCGCGGCGATGGCACCGATGCCGCCGCCCGCCTCCTCGAAGACCTCCATGATCCCCTTCTTGAAGGTCTTGCCCTTCTTCTTGGACTGGATCTTCTTGATCACCTTGTTCACGCCGCCGAGCTTGTCGATGGCCTTCTTCACCTTGTAGACCTTGGCGATGGCGAAGATGTTGGAGCCGACCGGGAGGGCGATGCCCCGGGCACAGCCGCCCAGGTTGAACGCGTACAGCACCTGCCCGCCGTCCGGCACGGCGGCGATCTGACCGCGGGCCTCCAGCCACCGCACCGTGGCCTCCTCGCCCTGGGCCAGGATCTCCTCGGGAATCGACTCGATGATCCGCAGGGCCTCCTCGAAGGAACGGGCCATCGCGGCGTCGTCCGCCGTGGCGGCCACCGGTGCCGCACCCATAGATTTCCCCCATCGATCGACAAAACCCCCGGGTGAGGTTGTCCGACACCCCCGATCGGGCCGACGGTCCCGCCGTGGGCCCGGAAGCCGGCCGGGACGGAGAGGCCGCACGACTGGCCCCCCGCCGCCGCGCCGTACCCTGGGAAGGTCGATCAACCCCCTGGACAGGAGTGAAATGGCCGTCAATCTGGTCAATGTCGAGCAGGTCAGCAAGGTGTACGGCACCCGTGCCCTGCTCGACGGTGTATCCCTCGGGGTGTCCGAGGGCGACCGGATCGGTGTCGTAGGCCGCAACGGCGACGGCAAGACGACCCTCATCCGGATGCTCGCCAAGCTGGAGGACGCGGACACCGGCCGCGTCACCCACAACGGCGGGCTGCGTCTCGGCGTCCTCACCCAGCACGACTCCCTGGACCCGGCGAAAACCATCCGCCAGGAGGTCATCGGCGAACTCGCCGACCACGAGTGGGCGGGCAGCGCCAAGATCCGCGACGTGCTCACCGGGCTCTTCGGCGGCCTCGCCCTCCCCGGCTTCGAGCACGGGCTCGACACCGTCATCGCCCCGCTCTCCGGCGGCGAGCGCCGCCGTATCGCCCTGGCCAAGCTCCTCATCGACGAGCAGGACCTGATCGTCCTCGACGAGCCCACCAACCACCTCGACGTCGAGGGCATCTCCTGGCTGGCCGGCCATCTGCGGACCCGGCGCTCCGCCCTCGTCTGCGTCACCCACGACCGGTGGTTCCTCGACCAGGTCTGCACCCGCATGTGGGATGTCCAGCGCGGCACCGTCCACGAGTACGAGGGCGGCTACAGCGACTACGTGTTCGCTCGCGCCGAGCGGGAACGCATCGCCGCCACCGAGGAGTCCAAGCGGCAGAACCTGATGCGCAAGGAGCTGGCCTGGCTGCGCCGAGGCGCTCCCGCCCGTACCTCCAAGCCGCGCTACCGCATCGAGGCCGCCAACGAGCTCATCGCCGACGTGCCGCCGCCGCGCGACACCAGTGAGCTGATGAAGTTCGCCAACGCCCGCCTCGGCAAGACCGTGTTCGACCTGGAGGACGTGACCGTCCAGGCCGGGCCCAAGACCCTCCTCACCCACCTCACCTGGCAGCTCGGCCCCGGCGACCGCATCGGCCTGGTCGGCGTCAACGGCGCGGGCAAGACCTCACTGCTGCGCGCGCTCGCCGAGGCCTGCCGCACCCAGGGCGACGAGCAGCCCGCAGCCGGGAAGGTCGTCGTCGGCAAGACCGTCAAGCTCGCCTACCTCTCCCAGGAGGTCACCGAGCTGAACCCGAACCTGCGCGTGCTGGAGGCCGTCCAGCAGGTGCGCGACCGGGTCGACCTCGGCAAGGGCCGCGAGATGACCGCGGGCCAGCTCTGCGAGCAGTTCGGTTTCACCAAGGAGAAGCAGTGGACGCCCGTCGGCGACCTCTCCGGGGGTGAGCGCCGCCGGCTCCAGATCCTGCGGCTGCTGATGGACGAGCCCAACGTCCTCTTCCTCGACGAGCCCACCAACGACCTCGACATCGAGACCCTGACCCAGCTGGAGGACCTCCTCGACAGCTGGCCCGGGTCGATGATCGTGATCTCCCACGACCGGTTCTTCATCGAGCGGACCACGGACAAGGTCATGGCGCTCCTCGGCGACCGCGCCCTGCGGATGCTGCCGCGCGGGATCGACGAGTACCTGGAGCGCAGGCAGCGGATGGAGGAGGCGTCCACCCCCTCTGCCGCTGCCGCGCCCCGTACGTCCACCGCCCCCGCGGCGGCCCCGGCCGTCTCGGCGCAGGAGGCCCGCGCCGCGAAGAAGGAGCTGCAGAAGGTCGAGCGGCAGCTCGACAAGCTCTCCACCCGGGAGACCGCGTTGCACAAGCAGATCGCGGACCACGCCACCGACTTCGAGAAGGTCGCGGGGCTCGATGCCGAACTGCGCGAACTCGTCACCGAGCGCGACGAGTTGGAGATGCGCTGGCTGGAGCTGGCCGAGGACGCCTGACGGAACCCGGTTCCTCCGGGCGCCTGCCGCCGCCTGCCGTTCGCCGGTGCCGGTCCGATGTCAGGGGCCGGTGCGGCGGGTGGTAGAAGCAGGATGGCAGGGACCGTACGTTCGAGGGGGACCACACACCGATGACGCAGCCGCCGCCGCAGGGCAGCCCGGGGGAACAGGGGAGCTTCGGCGCTCCGTACGAACCGCGGCCCGGTCTGTACGGAGAACCCGGGCAACCACGGCCGCACCCCGGTCCGTACGGTCAGCCGCCCCAACCGCCGTACGGCTACCCGCAACCTCACCCGCAGCCGCCCACCGTGCCGTACGGCCATCCGCAGCACGGGCCCACCTCGCCGTCCGGCGGGCCGGGCGGCGGCGGGCGCTCGCGGGGCCGGGTCGCGGCTCTCGTCGCCGCCGTGCTCGCCGGGGTGCTCGTCATCGGGACGGGTGTCTGGTTCGCCGTGAGCGGCGATGACGGCACCGACGGCAAGAAGCTCGCGGCGAAGGAGAGCGCCGCTCCCGAGCAGTCCGGCGCCGAGCCGAGCCCGAAGGCGACGCCCGCCCCGGGTGCCGCGGAGCTCAACAAGGGCCGCAAGGACGGCGAGGCCAAGGTTCGCTGGGTGCAGAAGAACAGTGTGGACGTGCCGCCCGCCGGCGTCGCCGTGCACGGTCCGTGGATCACGGGCGGCATCGTGGCCAGGGCCATGTACCGCACGGCGTCCGGCTACTCCGTCGAGGACGGCTCGCAGAAGTGGAGCCTGCGCCTGCCGGCCGACGTCTGCGCCGCGCCGACCCTGCCGAGCGCGGACGGCAAGGTCGTCATCGGAATCAGGGAGAACACCATCGAAGGTGCGGACTGCGAGAAGCTCCAGATGATCGACCTGGCCACCGGCAAGACGGGCTGGACCGCCACGCTCGACCGTTCCGGAGGGCAGGACGGGCTGTCGGACATCGTCATGGCGGTCAACGGTGACGTCCTGACGGTCGGCCGGACGACCCGCACCGACGCCTACCGGATCAGCGACGGCAAGCATCTGTGGGACCGGCTGCCGGGCTTCTGCCAGCCGTACGGCTTCACCAGCGGCGACGTCCCGCTCGCCGCGGTCGACTGCCGCAAGGCTCCGGGCGACGACGACACACCCGACGAGGAAGTGCGGCGCATGGACCCGGCCACCGGCAGGACCGTGTGGACGTACAAGGTCAAGAAGGGCTGGAAGATCGACCAGTTCTACTCCGTCGACCCGCCGGTCGTCTCGCTGCGGCAGGACGGGCTGGAGCCGAAGTGGGCCATCGCGCTCCTGAACACCGACGGCACCTTCCGGGCTCAGCCCGTTCCCGGCAAGGAGGACTTCGAGGTCCGGTGCGGCGAGCAGGGCGAGAACCTCGACGACTGCATCGGTGCGGCCGCCGACGCCGAGACGCTCTACCTCGCCACGAAGCCCGCGTATGTGGGCGACGAGTTCACCAACGCCGTCGTCGCCTTCGACCTGGACACCGGCAAGATCAAGTGGAAGGTGCCGGCGCCTGCCGCGCAGACGCTGCAGCCGATGAGGATCGAGGACGGCAAGGTGCTGCTGTACCTCAGTCCGCCGGACTCGAAGGCGAGGACCGGCGGCGGCATCATGGCGCTCGGACCGCAGGGCGGCGCTCTGCGAACGGTCCTGCGGCATCCGGCGTCGGCCGCGGAGGCCGAGCGCATGTTCGAGCCTGCGATCCGCTATTCCGACGGACGCTCGCTGATCGCCACCGGCCGCGTCAGCGCGGAGAGCGACGAGGAGGAGATGGACCTGCGGACGATCATCGCCTTCGGTGACTGACCATCACCTCCGGCCGGGGCGTAACGACGGCATCACAAGGCGGTTCTCCCTTGGGAGCAGGGGCTGGACCGATCCGGTGTCCGGTGGTGGGCGGGTGGTAGAAAGAAGCCCCGCCCGACTGTCGCAACACCGCGGAAGCCATGCCTGATTCGCTCCTTTCCGAGGGGAATTGACCCCTCTCGGAATCGCGGGGGAGACCGGATCGCGCACCGGGCCGCACGAAGGGGGACGTGCTGATGAGCCAGCCGCCCAGCCAGCAACCGCCGCAGGGAGGCTTCGGGGCTCCGCAGGAGCCGCCGAACGGAGCTCCTCAGCCGCCCCAGGACCAGTCGAACCCGGCCAAGCCGCCGCAGACGCCACCCGGTCAGCCGCCCCTGGGGCCGCCCCCCGCACAGCCCCCGGCACCCCCGGCCGGCCCGCCGCAGACGCCCCCGCCGGGCGACCCGTCGTACGGCTACCCGCAGCAGCCCCCGGCGGGGACCGGCTACGGCTACCCGCAGCAGCCCGGCCAGGCGCCGGGCCAGGCGCCCGGTCCGTACGGTCAGCAGCCCGGCCCCTACGGTCAGCAGGCCCCGGGTCCGTACGGGCAGCAGGCTCCCGGCCCGTACGGTCAGCAGCCCCAGCCCGGCTACGGCTACCCGCAGCAGCAGTACCCCGGCGCCCCCGGCGGGCCGGGTGCCGGCGGTGGCGGGTTCCTCAAGGGCAGGACCGGCGTCATCGTCGCGGCGGCGCTCGCCGTGGTCCTGGCCGCCGGTACGGGCACCTGGTTCCTCGTGAACGACAGCGGCGACGAGGAGAAGAAGCCCGTCGCCGGCACCAGCAACGACCCCAAGCCCCCCAGCGAGTCCCCGACGGTCGACGAGGGGGACGGCAGCGGCGACGGCGAAGGCCGTGAGGGGAACGACGACCTCAACGCCGGGCGCAAGCCGGGCGAGGCGAAGGTCGCCTGGCTCCAGAAGAACGACGTCGACCTGCCGCGCAACGGCGCGTCCGTCCACGGCCCCTGGTTCGCCGGCGACCTGGTCGCCAAGGCCATGTACCGGGGCGTCTCCGGCTACTCCGTCGCCGACGGCAAGCAGAAGTGGACCCTGCCGCTCCCCGCCGACGTGTGCGCCGCGCCCCACGCGCCCACCGCCGACGGCAAGATCGTCATCGGGGTGAAGGACGGCACCACGGACAAGGCCAACTGCTCCGTCCTCCAGATGATCGACCTCAACACCGGCAAGGCCGGCTGGAAGAAGACGATCAAGAAGAACGGAACCTGGGACTTCCTGTCGGACATCGGTCTGGCGATCAGCGGAGACACCGTCACCGTGGGGCGCACCAGCAACTCCAACGCCTACCGGGTCAGCGACGGCAAGGAGCTGTTCGGCAACCCCGAGGGCAACTGCAAGCCCTTCGCGTTCGCCGGGGGACCCAAACTGATCGCCGCGGCCAGCTGCCGCACCGACGACGTCAAGAACCCGCAGCACCAGGTCCAGGAGCTGGACCCGGCCACCGGCAAGCCCAAGTGGACGTACCAGCCGCCGCGCGGCTGGGAGGTCAGCAGGGTCTATTCGGTCACCCCGCTCGTGGTCAGGCTTGAGCACGACGAGAAGAAGCAGTACTCCATCGCCGCGCTCACCGACGGCGGCAAGCTCCGCTCCCAGCTCTCGCCCGCCAAGGGCGACGCGCTCATCGCCGACTGCGGGAGCAGCTTCGCGGTCTTCGGTAAGAAGCTCGAAGGGTGCAGTGGCGTCGCGGCCGACGCCGACACCTTCTACATCGCGACCAAGGACGACACCAGCGGGACCGCCCGGACGAACAAGGTCATCGCCTTCGACCTGGACACCGGAAAGCCCAAGTGGGAGGCGCCCGCACCGGCCGAGCGCGTCCTGAAGCCGCTGGCCATGGAGGGCGGTGACGTGCTGCTCTACATGCGCCCGAAGTACGACGCCGCAGGCGCACTCGTGACCCTCCCGCCGACCGGCGGCATCCCCAAGACGCTGCTCCAGCACCCGGAGTCCGTCGGCCGCATCGAGAACGGCTTCTTCTCCTCCAGGGTCGTCTACCAGGGTGGCCGTTCCTTCATCTTCAGCAAGCGCGTGAGTGCGAGCAACGACAAGGCAGAGCTGGAGCAGACGACGCTGCTGGTGTTCGAGAAGTGAGGGCTCGCCCGGGCCTCCGACAGCAGCCCGCCCCTCCAGGCTCCACGCGCCCCCACTCCCACTCGTCTCCCGAGGTACGCACTCCATGACCCAGCCACCGCAGCAGCCGTCCAACGAGCCGCCGAACACGCCCCCGGGCACGCCGGACACGCCCCCGCCGCCCGCCGGTCCGCCGGCCGGGCCGCCCTCCGGTGGCTTCGGCGCGCCGCAGGACCCGCCGCCCGGAGGGTTCGGCCAGCCGACCCCGCCGCCCGCGGACCCCTTCGGCAAGCAGCCGCAGCAGCCGCCCGCCGCGCCGCAGGAAGCGCCCTACGGGGGCTACGGCACCCCGCCGCCCCCGTCGCCGGGCGGCCACCCCACCCCGCCCGCGCCGCAGCCCAACGGCTACGGCTACCCCCAGGCCCCGCAGCAGGGGTACGGCTTCCCGCCGGGGCCCGCCGGTCAGCCGGGGCAGCCCGGGCAGCCCGGGATGCCGCAGCAGGGCTACGGCTACCCGACCCAGCCGCAGTACGGTGCTCCGCAGCCGGCCGGCAACGGCGGCAAGAAGTTCACCACCCAGATGCAGATCATCGTCGCTGCGGCCGTCGCCGTGGTCCTGATCATCGGCGGCGGGGTCATCTACGCCTCCACCGGCGACGACGACAACAGCGGCAAGGACGAGGCCTCCTCGTCCGGCTCCACCGGCGGCGAGGCCAAGGGCGGCGAGGGCGGCGGCCTGGCCGGCGGCGACGAGAAGGCACCCGCCAACACCAAGTCCAAGGTCGCCTTCCAGCTCCCTGAGCCGGTGGTCACCGACATCACCACGGTCATGGGCTCCTGGATCACCGACAAGGCGTACGTGAAGTCCGGCGTCGCCGAGATCACCGCCTACGACCGCGACAAGGGCACCAAGCTCTGGTCCGTTCCGCTGCCCGGCGAGGTCTGCGCCGCCTCCCGGCACATGAGCGAGGACTACAGGACGGCCATCGTCTTCGAGGAGACGAAGGCGACCAAGGAGAACAAGTACCCGTCGTGCAACCAGGTCGGCGCGATCGACATGGCCGCCGGCAAGCTGGTGTGGAGCAAGGGCATCACCTCCGCCACCGGCGGTGACAAGCAGGTCCGCTTCGACGAGGTCACGCTCAGCGGCACCACCGTCGCCGCAGGCGGCACCTCGGGCGGCGCGGCCTTCAAGCTGGACGACGGCGCCGAGCTGTGGAAGCCGAAGGTCGACTCGAACGGCTGCTACGACCGTGGCTACGGGGGCGGCGAAGCCCTCGCCGTGGTCCGCAAGTGCGGTACGTCCGACAGCACGCAGCTCACCGTTCAGGCGCTGAACCCGACGACCGGCGCCCCGCTGTCCTCGTACCAGATGCCCGCGGGCGTCGACTACGCGAGCATCGTCTCCACCAAGCCGCTGGTGGTCGCGGCCGACGTCGGCGACACCGCTGGCGACGGCAGCAGCATCTCCGACTTCTTCTCGATCGACGCGGCGACCGGCAAGCTGATCGTGCGCATCCCCGCCGACGCCGAGCAGTACGCGGCCCGCTGCGGCTCCACCGAGGTCGAGCGCTGCCAGAGCCTGGCCGTCGGCAACAACCGGCTCTACCTGCCGACCGAGAAGCACGACGGGGCCAGTGAGTACGGCAAGACCAACGAGGTCGTCGCCTTCGACCTGACCACCGGGAAGCTCCTCGGCGGCCGGGCCGACGCGGGTGACCGCTACAGCCTGGTCCCGCTCCGCATGGACGGCACCAACATCATCGCGTACAAGGAGCCCCCCTACGACAAGGGCGGCCAGATCGTCTCCATCGACGGCGAGACCTTCAAGCAGACCCTGCTGATGGAGAACCCGAACAGCGAGGCGGTCCGTGAGGCGGAGCGGCGGTTCTCCGCCGACCACTCCGAACTCCTGTACTCCGACGGTCACTTCTTCAAGTCGAAGCGCCGGGTCAGCAAGCGCACCGTCGTCGACGCCGACGACAAGCTCTACCTCGTCGTCGGCTACCGCACCGACTGACCACCGCTCACCTCCGCGAGCAGCGCGAGACACCCTCCAGGCCCTGCCGGTCGATCACCGACCGGCAGGGCCGATCGTTTTCCACCGCCGAGCCGATCGCCGGCAGCCGGTCAACGAGCCCCGAATCGCACAGAATTAGGCATTCCGGGGGGCTTCTCCCACGGAAGGGCCGCGCTGTGGCGAACAAGCGTGTACCTTGCCGGGGCAGGAGTCCGGGGGGCCGGGCGAACAGGGCTTTGGGGGCTGAGGACCGATGGGCGTGCGGCTCATGGTGGTCGACGATCACCGTCTGCTCGCCGAGGCACTCGCCTCGGCGCTGAAACTGCGCGGGCACCGGGTGCTCGCGGCGGCCGCGCCGACGTCCGGGACCGCGGAACTGGTGGTCAGCAGGGCCCCGGAGGTCTGCCTGTTCGGTACGGCCTCGCCCGCCGCCCCCGGGGCCTTCGACCCGATCGTGCGCATCGGCCAGGAGCGCCCGCAGGTGGCGGTGGTGGTCCTCGGGCCGGTGCCCAGCCCGCGCGGGATCGCCGCGGCGTTCGCCGCCGGGGCCGCGGGGTACGTCCGGCACGACGAGCGCATCGAGGGCGTCGAGCGGGCCATGCTCAAGGCGCGGGCGGGGGAGTGCGCCATCGCCCCGCAGCTGCTGCGGGGGGCCTTCGCCGAGCTGCTCGACCCGGTGGCCCAGCCCGACGACGAGGGGCGGCGGCTGCTGCGGATACTCACCCCGCGCGAGGCGGAGGTGCTGGTGCGGGTCGCCGAGGGCGAGGACACCCGGCTGATCGCGGCCGGCATGGGCATCGCCCCGAGCACCGCCCGCACCCATGTCCAGCGGGTCCTGATGAAGCTCGGGGTCGGCTCCCGCCTGGAGGCGTCCGCGTTCGCGGCCCGTACGGGGCTGCTGGAGAGGGTCGCGAGGGACGGCGGCATACCGCAGGGGCCGTATGTCCCCGGGCGGACCGGGTGACGTGCGGCCTGCGCGGGACGTGGCGGACGGGCTCCGGCCCGGGCGGGCCGGCGTCGGGCGGGCTGATGCCGGCGATGGTGACGATCACCCCGTAGACCACGAACAGGCCGCCGATGGTCCGCCGGATGGCGAAGAGGCGGGCCGCGGTCGCGGACCCGAGCTCCGGTCCGGAGACTCCCGCATCGGGCTTCAGCGTGGTGGAGAGGGCGACGGTGGTCGAATCATTGACGGAGGTGTTCGATTGTGATTTGTTATGCGCGGTTATGTTGGGAGGATCTGGTGGAGGACCCTGGTGAAGAAGACGGTTACGACCCTCGCCGACGGCCGTGAACTGATCTATTACGACGCCGCGGACGACACCGTCCGCGACGCCGTCGACCGTCGCCCCCTGGATCCCGTCTCGACCTCGTCCGAGATCCGCCGCGATCCGCTGCTCGGCGACGCCGTCGCCATCGCCTCGCACCGCCAGGCCCGCACCTACCACCCGCCGGCGGACGCCTGCCCGCTCTGCCCCACCCGGGAGGGACGGCAGAGCGAGATCCCCGACGACCACTACGACGTCGCGGTCTTCGAGAACCGCTTCCCCTCCCTGGGCGGCGACTCCGGCCGCTGCGAGGTCGTCTGCTTCACCTCCGACCACGACGCGTCCTTCGCCGACCTCACCGAGGAGCAGGCCGCCCTCGTCCTCGCCGCCTGGACCGACCGCACCGCCGCCCTCGCCGCACTCGGCCAGGTCACCCAGGTCTTCTGCTTCGAGAACCGCGGCGCCGAGATCGGTGTCACCCTCGGCCACCCCCACGGTCAGATCTACGGCTACCCCTTCGTCACCCCGCGCACCGAGCTGATGCTCCGCTCGGCCGCCCGGCACCGCGAGGAGACCGGCCGCAGCCTCTTCGACGACGTGGTCGCCGACGAGGAGAAGGGCGGCTCCCGGATCGTCCTCGCGACCGACCACTGGATCGCCTACGTCCCGTACGCGGCCCACTGGCCCTACGAGGTCCACCTCCACCCCCGCCACCGCGTCCCCGACCTGCGGGAACTGGACGAGGAGGCGCGGCGGGAGTTCCCACAGGTCTATCTGGAACTCTTGAGGCGCTTCGACCGGATCTTCGGACCCGGCGAACCGCCGACGCCGTACGTCTCCGCCTGGCACCAGGCGCCGTTCGGGGTTCCCGGACGGGAGGACCTCGCCCTGCATCTGGAGCTTTTCACCATTCGCCGGACCTCCGGCAAGCTGAAGTTCCTCGCGGGGTCCGAGTCCGGCATGAGCGTGTTCATCAACGACGTGCCGCCGGAGGCCGCGGCCGAGCGACTGCGAGAGGTAGCGAGCAAGTGAGCAACCCCCGAAACGTGAGCAACCCGAAGAAGTACCTGGTCACCGGCGGCGCCGGATACGTCGGGAGCGTCGTCGCCCAGCACCTGCTGGAGGCCGGGCACACGGTGACCGTGCTGGACGACCTCTCCACCGGCTTCCGCGCCGGCGTCCCGGCCGGCGCCGCGTTCATCGAGGGCCGCATCCAGGACGCCGCCCGCCACCTGGACCCCTCCTACGACGGCGTCCTGCACTTCGCCGCGTTCTCCCAGGTCGGCGAATCCGTCGCCGACCCGGAGAAGTACTGGGTCAACAACGTCGGCGGCACCACCGCCCTGCTCGCCGCGATGCGCGAGCACGGCGTGCGCACCCTCGTCTTCTCCTCCACCGCCGCCACCTACGGCGAACCGGTCTCCAGCCCCATCACCGAGACCGACCCCACCGCCCCCACCAGCCCCTACGGCGCGTCCAAGGTCGCCGTCGACCACATGATCGGCGGCGAGGCCACCGCCCACGGCCTGGCCGCGGTCTCGCTCCGCTACTTCAACGTGGCCGGGGCCTACGGCAGTTGCGGCGAACG
The DNA here is from genome assembly GCF_002910905.1 of Streptomyces sp. SM11. Classification (GTDB taxonomy): domain Bacteria; phylum Actinomycetota; class Actinomycetes; order Streptomycetales; family Streptomycetaceae; genus Streptomyces. The sequence goes on from NZ_NEUE01000242.1 coordinate 11,708, forward strand.
CCACGCGCCCGAGACCCACCTCATCCCGCTGGTCCTCCAAGTGGCCCTGGGGCAGCGCGAGTCGATCTCCGTCTACGGCGACGACTACCCCACCCCCGACGGTACCTGCGTCCGCGACTACATCCACGTCGCCGACCTCGCCGACGCCCACCTGCTGGCCCTGGCGGCCGCCGCCCCCGGCGAGCACCTGATCTGCAACCTCGGCAACGGCAACGGCTTCTCGGTCCGCGAGGTCATCGAGACCGTCCGCAAGGTCACCGGCCACGCGGTTCCCGAGACCGCCGCCCCCCGCCGCGGCGGCGACCCGGCCGTCCTCGTCGCCTCCGCCGCCACCGCCGTCGAGCGCCTCGGCTGGCAGCCGTCCCGCGCCGACCTGGCCGGAATCATCGCCGACGCCTGGCAGTTCGCCCGCCGAGAGGAAACGACCACGCCATGACCGAGACCACCGAGCCGTCCACGACCGCTGCCGGGCGGCACGGGAGCGACCCCGCCGCCACCTTCACCGAGCTGTACGGGGCCGAGCCCGACGGCATCTGGGCGGCACCCGGACGAGTGAACCTCATCGGCGAGTACACCGACTTCAACGACGGCTTCGTCATGCCGCTCGCCCTCCCGCACACCGCCCGTGCGGCGGTCTCCCGCCGCGACGACGGCGTCCTTCGGCTGTACTCCTCCGACGTACCCGGCGGCGTCGTCTCCCTCCGCGTCGACGAACTCACCCCGCACTCCGGCCACGGCTGGGCCGCCTACCCGGCGGGTGTCGTCTGGGCGCTGCGCGAGGCCGGCCACCCGGTCACCGGGGCGGACATCGCGCTGACCTCCACCGTGCCCACCGGCGCCGGACTCTCCTCCTCCGCCGCCCTCGAAGTCGTCACCGCGCTCGCCCTCGACGACCTCTTCGGCCTGGGCCTCGCGGCGGCCGAACTCGCCGTGACCGGCCGCCGCGCCGAGAACGACTTCGTCGGCGTGCCCTGCGGGATCATGGACCAGATGGCCTCGGCCTGCTGCACCGAGGGCCACGCCCTCCACCTGGACACCCGCGACCTCTCCCTGCGCCAGGTCCCCTTCGACCTGGCCTCCCAGGGTCTGACGCTCCTGGTCGTCGACACCCGGGTCAAGCACGCGCTCGGCGACGGCGCGTACGCGGAGCGCCGGGCCGGCTGCGAGGAGGGCGCCCGGCTGCTCGGCATACCGACGCTGCGCGACCTGCCGTACGCGAACCTCGACACGGCGCTCGCCACCCTCGCCGACGCCGGGGCGGACGAGTCCGTGATCCGCTGCGTACGCCATGTCGTCGGCGACAACCGCCGGGTCGAGCAGGTCGTCGCCCTGCTCGACGCGGGCGACGCCCGGGCCGCGGGCCCCGTCCTGAACGAGGGCCACCGCTCGCTCCGCGACGATCTGCGGGTCTCCTGCCCCGAGTTGGACCTGGTGGTCGAGGCTGCGAGCGCGGCCGGGGCGCTCGGTGCGCGGATGACCGGCGGCGGCTTCGGCGGCTCGGCGGTCGTCCTGGTGGAGGAGGCGGTTGCGAGCGCGGTGGCCAAGGCCGTCAGCGAGGCGTTCGCGGCGGCCGGACACGCGGCCCCGGGGATCTTCGCCGCCATCCCGTCGGCCGGAGCGCGCCGACTGCGCTGAGCGACCCGGGTACCGCGTTCACAGGTCCTTGACCAGGATGAACTCGGTGACGCCCGGCGGGTAGTCCGCGACCCGGCCGATCTCCTCGTACCCCTGCTTGCGGTAGAAGCCGGGGGCCTGGAAGTCCCAGGTCTCCAGCCGTGAGCGGGTGCAGGCGCGCTCGGTGCGGGCGGTCCGTTCGGCCTCGGCGAGCAGGTGTGCGCCGAGGCCGGAGCCCCGGTGCGGGGCGTCGACCCAGAGCAGATCGACATGCAGCCAGTACGCCCACGTCCGCCCGGTCAGCCCGCCGGCCAGCGCCCCGTACTCGTCCAACGCCCACACCTCCAGCGGGACTTCGTGCTCGGCGGAAGTGGAGAGCAGCGCACGCAGACCGGCCGCGGCCGCGATGTTGTCCTGGTGCAGACGCCCGCTCAGCAGAATGCGACGTTCTCTGTCTACTTCTGTCTCAAGACGGAACATGAGGCACACCCTAAGCCTTGATCCACCGACGTGATGTCTGTGGATGACTCTTCCGGAAACGAGGAAGTGCCTTGTGACCTGTGATGATGGGAGTTCTTCAGGCTTCCAGCACGCACGATCGGCAAGGCACTTCCGAGATGCAAGTTTCCCATACGCCGGCGGCGGTCTCCGCTGCGTTCGATGATCCGAATCTGGTCGCGCTGGCCGGGCTGGTTCCGGTGATGCGGCTGGCCGAGCGGTGTGGTCTTTCGCGTCTGGTGGCCCAGAAGGTGAGGCTGACCGGGACAGCGAACGGCGCGGGGGCCGCGGCGGGTGCCAAGGTCAGCAGCATCGTGGCCGGCATGGCGGCGGGGGCGGACAGTATCGACGACCTCCACGTGCTGCGGCACGGTGCGATGCCGGCCCTGTTCCGGGGGATCCGCGCGCCGTCCACGCTGGGCACGTTCCTCCGCGCGTTCACCCACGGCCACGCACTCCAACTCCACGCCGTCCACCGCAGGTTCCTCGCCGGTCTGGCCGCCCACACCCCCCTGCTGCCCGGCTCCGGCACGACGGCGTTCATCGACGTCGACTCCACCCACAAACGGGTCTACGGCCGGGCCAAGCAGGGCGCCGAGTACGGCCGGTTCAAGGGCATCCGCACCATGCACCCCCTGCTCGCCACGATCTGCACCCCACAGTCGCGCCCGGTGATCGCCGCAGTACGGATGCGCCGCGGCAAGGCAGCCGATTCCCGTGGAGCCCCGAAATTCGTCAGCGAGGCACTCGCCACCGCCGCCGAGGCGGGCTGCACCGGCACCCGGATCCTGCGAGCGGACTCGCAGTTCTACAACGGCGGGGTGATCGCCGCCTGCCGCCGGGCCGGAGCCCGCTTTTCGATCACCTGCGGGATGAACCCCTCCATCAAACGGGCCGTCCTGGGCATTCCCGACGGGGCATGGCAGCAGATCACCTACCCCACCGCGGTGCCCGACCCGGAGACCGGCGAACTCATCTCCAACGCCGAAGTCGCCGAGATACCCGCCTACACCGCGTTCACCGGCCGCAAGAAGAGCGAACGGGTCACCGCCCGGCTGATCGTGCGCCGGGTCCGTGACCTGGCCAAACCCGCCGTTGTGGGCGAACAGGGCGAGTTGTTTCCCGTCTGGCGCTACCACCCGTTCTTCACCGACCAGCCCGCCCCGACGCTCCAGGCCGAGCAGGAACACCGTCACCACGCCGTCATCGAGCAGGTCATCGCCGACAGCAAAGCCGGGGCTCTGGCCCACCTTCCGTCCGGAAACTTCAACGCCAACGCCGCCTGGCTCACGCTGTGGGCGATGACCTACAACCTGCTGCGGGCCGCCGGCGCGCTGGCCTCCACGTTCCACGCCAGGGCCACCACCACCACGATCCGCACCCACCTCGTCCACGTTCCGGCCCGGATCGCCCGCTCAGCACGGCGCATCACCCTGCACCTGCCACGCAACTGGCCCTGGCAGCACGCCTGGACACACCTGCTCGACACCGCCCACGGGCCACCCGGCTGACACGAACAGCCCCCGTCCACCCGCCCGCAAGGGCCCGACCGGAACCACACCGTGGAAAAGCTGGGCAAACCAGCGGATACAACCTGCCCATACCCAGCCACCGACCCGAACCGGCCCAGAAACCGATCAGAAGATCACACTCAAACCACTTCGGTGGATCAAGGCT
>NZ_NEUE01000243.1 GCF_002910905.1 Streptomyces sp. SM11
CACAGCAGGGGACGGGGCGCGCCCGCACCGGGAGGCGTTCGACCGGGCGCTGGACGCCAAGCGGCGGACGCCCGCCCCCGCCGAGGAGACGACGGGCGGGGGGCCCGGCGCCGGGCCCCCCGGGGAGGTGCTCTGCCCGTACTGCCTGGAGGGCATCCAACTCGACCTGAACAAGCTCTATGTGACGGACAACCAGATGCAGTACAGGCCTCTGGACCTCTCCCGCATCGGCAACCCGGTACGGCGCGAGGACGTCATGCGGGGTGCCGTCCAGCAGTGCACGGCCGACCCGGACTTCCCCGAGCACCACATCCCGGTGCCCTACCTCACCCACGGCCGCCCGCTGACGGTCGCCATGATCGGCCAGTCCAGCACCGGGAAGAGCCACCTGCTCACCCAGATGATCGCCGAGGTCACCGACGGCGGTCTGGAGCGGTACGGGGTGGGCTGGCAGTCCGTCAACCCGGAACAGCACGCCCGCTTCGTCCGCGAGCGGGTGCAGCCGCTGCGCAGCGGCAAGGTGCTCGACCACACGAGCGGGGTCGGCCTGGACGGCTTCGCACGGTTCGTCGAGTCACTGCTGCTCACCGATGCGCGGGGGCGGGTCCGCCCGGTCGCCTTCTTCGACCTCGGCGGGGAGGACCTCGTCCGCACCGATGGGGCGTTGCGCTTCCTGCTCGGCATCGACGCCCTGGTCTTCGTCGTCGACCCGGCGCTCGCACTGCCGCTGCCCCAGCTCGACGAGGTGCGCGAGCGCTGGGGCACCGAGGTGGACCGGGACGGCGACGCGGCGTTCGGCGCCGTGCTCGACCGGCTGCCGCGCACGGGCCCCTATCTGGAGACCCCGGCGGCGATGGTGCTCGGCAAGTCCGACCTGCTCCGGTTCCAGCCGCCGGTCGACCGCTGGCTGGGCGAGGGGCCGCCCGCCGCGATCGGCCCGGACCAGTTCCTCCAGGAGAGCGGGGACGTCTACGCGCTGCTGCGGCAGCACGCCGGGCAGGCCTGGCTGCGGCCCTTCGACGCGTTCCGCCGCTGCACCCTGCACATCGCCTCGGCCACCGGGGGCCAGGAGAGCCAGGGCCGCTACCCGGCGGGCACGGGACCGCGCCGGGTGCTGGAACCCCTGGTCTCACTGCTGGCGATGCACGGGATCATCGAGGCGCCCGGAGGCGCCGCATCATTCGGCGTGGGAAGGGAAGCGCAGTGAACGACGCCCTCGATCGGCGCGAGGAGGCCGGCCGACGCGACCGGCTCGACGGGCCCGGCCGGATCGACCAGGTGATCTTCCGATGGGACGGGAACCAGGGCCGCTCCAGTACGGGCATGGCGGCGGTGGCGCACTCCTGCTCCGCCGAGCGCGCGGAGTCCCTACGCCGCGAACTGGGCCCGCTCCTCTGGGTGCCGGGCCCCGGCCCGGCACCCCGGCCGAGCAGCGTCCGCGTCCCCTCCCGGACCGGCGGGACCGTGCTCCTCCAGCGGTGGCCCACCCTGGACCGGGGCGGCCGGCCCAGCACGGCCTGCCACGCGGTGTTCGGCGACGCGGACACCCTGACGCCGCTGCGCTGCCTGGGACTCGGCGGCAGCGCCTGGAGCGACCGCGCCGTCGCCGAGACCGCCGCCGGGGGCCTGCCGCCGCTGGACGGGGCCCGGCTGCGGGCGACGGCGGCCGAACGGCTGCCCGAGATGGTCCAGGAACTCCCCACGGTGAAGAAGCCGTTGATGGTGGTGACCGCCGAGTGGCTGCGTGACCCCTCCCGGCGGCTCTCACTCCTGGCCGAGGAGCACGAACTGCCCGGCTGGCCGCGCCGGAACTACGCCCCCCTGCTCTACCTGGGGCTGCTGTCGGTGTTCGGCGACTGGTTCGGCACGAAGTGGAGCTACGCCACGTACGACACGGTGGACACCCACGCGTTGCGCCTGACCTGTGTGCCCGAGTGGTCGTCCCAGGCGGCGGGCGCCCGGTCGCTGGCCCGCATCCGGCTGCGGCTGCCCGCCGAGGCGGACGTGGAGATGTCGGCGGCGAAGGAGCTGGTCGAGTACGTGCTCGCCCACCCGGGCACGGCTCCCGGCGTGCCCCATCTGACCGGTGAACTCCTCTCCGGCGCCCGCCTGCCCCGGCAGGAACGGCGCGACGCCCTGCGCCGCATGCTGAACGCCCACCATGCCCCGGCCGCCCCCGCCCCCGTCCCGGCCCCACGCCCGGACAGAAAGGAGGACCGGTACGAACAGGAGGAACGGTACGTACAGGAGTCGCGCCAGCAGCAGGAAGAGCGGGAGGAACGGTACGAGCACGAGTTGCGCCACGTACCGGAGGAGGGCCACGTACCGGAGGAGCGCCACGAGCAGGAGGAACGCCACGAGCGGGAACGTCGTCGCCTGCACGAGGAGTTGCTGGTCCACCAGCGCATCGACGCCGCGCAGTCCGCCCGGCTGGCCGCCCGGCTCCGGAACCTCCGGGACACCGCGCTGCTGACCCTCCTGTGCGCCGACGGACTGCCGTGGGCCTCCCGCGATCTCGTCCTGGCCGAACTGGCCCGCGCCGACCGACGGCGGTCCCGGGACGGAGCGACCGCACACGCGCTGTGCACCGAAGTGCTGCGGCACAACCTGTACTTCAGGCCCGGCCGGCCCGAGCCGGAGGGCCCGTCCGCCCCGGAGATGCGGGAGCGTGCGGCCGAGCTCTTCTCCTGGGCCGTCGCCCCGCTCGTACGGGACCCCCACCGGGCCCCCGATCTCCGGCCGCTGTTCAACATCGTCCTCAAGGACGGTCGCGACACCGGCATGGAGTGGCTGCGCCACATCCTGGTCGCACCCCCGGGCGACCTCGCTCCCGACCTGCCCCCGCAGCTGTGGCAGCAGGTCGTGACGGGCCTCCTCACACACCCCGTGGCCGCACCCGCACCCGCACCGACGCGTCCCCAGACACCCGTGCCGCCCGCCGCCGGCATCCCCGCCCCTTCCCCCGCCCCCGCGAAGCCGCCGGCGCCCCTCCCCGCCCCGTACGTCGCGGCCCCGGCCACCGCGCCGCCGCGGCCGGTGCGCCCGGCACCGGCCCCAGTCCCCGTCCCGGCTCAGCCCGCCCTCACGGGGCAGGGCGGAGACTCCCAGGAGCAAGGTCTCCTCTACCAGGGCTGGTTCGTGCCCACCTTCGCCGGGATCGTCGGAGCGGCCGTCATCGGCGTCCTCCTGGTGATCCTTCTCAACTGACCGCGGACCGGTGGCGGACCGGTCGGCGGGTCCCGTCGGCCGAGCCCGTCAGCCGAGCGCGTCGACCGCCGCCCGCACGGCCTCCTGCCGCCCCAGGAAGTCCGTGCTGTCTGCCCACTGGTCCGCGCTCCCGGTCAGCGGCAGGGCCCTGAGCTCCGGGTCGGTGATGGTCCGGGCCAGCGCGTGGGCGAAGCGCTCGGCGTGCAGCACCTGGAACGGGTGGCTGTGGTAGGGCCGCCGTCCGGGGTCCACCGCTTCCGCGAGGCCCGTACGGTTCTGCAGCGCGGCCACGGCCTCGTACGCGTCGCAGAGGTGCCTCTCGCGCGCCGGGTACTCCGTGGCCGTGACGGCTCCCCGCAGGACGGGCAGCAGTTCGCCGGCCCCGGGCAGCCGGGCGAAGGCGCTCCCCACCCACTTGCCGTACGGCGGGTACTCCCGTGCGGGGAGCAGGCACAGACGCATCAGGTCGCGCACGAGCCGCCCGGCGACCACGGCGGACCCCAGCTCGTCCCCCACCTCGGCGCAGCGGCCGACGAACGCCTCCTCCTGGGAGATCCGCTGCCACTGGCAGGCCAGCACGTAGCGCCACACCTCGTCCGGATACCAGGCCAGCTCCTGCCGCGCCCGGGTCAGCGCGCCGACACCGTCGTGGAACACCGCGCCGCCGGTGGTCTCCGCCAGCTTCTGCTGCGGCATGGCCAGCCAGTCGCGGACCGCCGGTGCCGGGGGCTCCCCGCCGGGTCCGGGCCGGAGGCCGAGCTGATCGTGCAGCCACCCGCCGACGTCGGCGACGAGGACGCGGTGGTGGACCGGGCCGTCCGTCAGCTCCATGTGCCCGACCGGGTCCGCCGGGCCGGCGTGCCGGAAGTGCGTCGGCCAGCCGCGCACCTGCTTGGGCAGCCGCTCGGCGAACAGGCGGTGCAGCCGCTCCCCGTGCGCGGCGACGTCGGCCGGCTCCAGGAACAGGTCCAGGCGCGGGCCCCATTCGTGGTCCACCGACCGGTCGGTGTCGAGGCCGAGCACCTCGGAGCCGGGGCCGATCCGGGCGGCGGCGTACCGCAGGCCGGGACACTCCGCGTCGAGGACCGGCCGCACGGCCTCCTCGTAGAGGATCCGGGACAGGTCGAGTCCGGGCAGGAACTCACGGGCGGGCGTCGTCATACGGACACTCTGCGGGGACAGGGGTGTCGGCTTCCAGGCGATTTCCGTGCGATCTCCGTGTCGCGGAGCCGTAGGGCTGCCGCAGGTACCGGCGGGGATCTCGGCCCCCGGCGGAGATGACATCTCTGGGGTGCGTGGCCATGACAGCCGGAGATGCGTCTGGACCGCGTGGCCGACCGGTAGCGCGGCCGGGGGGGCACGGCCCCTGCCCGGGGGACACGCGCGAGGCAGCCCCACCGTGCGGACCGGCACGGGTCGGCGCACCGACGCACCGGCGCCGCGTCCGCCGGCCCCCGTGCCGGGCTCGTCAGCCTCCCACCGTCAGTCCTCGCCCTCCAGGTTCCCTTCCGTCTCCAGGTACACCTGGCGCAGCGCGTCCAGCACCGCCGGGTCGGGCTTGGCCCACATGCCGCGCGACTCGGCCTCCAGGAGGCGTTCCGCGATGCCGTGCAGGGCCCAGGGGTTGGCTTCCTGGAGGAACTGCCGGTTCTCCGGGTCGAGTACGTACGTCTCGGTGAGCTTGTCGTACATCCAGTCGGCGACGACGCCGGTCGTGGCGTCGTACCCGAAGAGGTAGTCGACCGTGGCCGCCAGCTCGAACGCGCCCTTGTAGCCGTGGCGGCGCATCGCCTCGATCCACTTCGGGTTGACGACCCGGGCCCGGAAGACGCGGGAGGTCTCCTCGACGAGGGTCCGCGTGCGGACGGTCTCGGGGCGGGTGGAGTCCCCGATGTACGCCTCGGGGGCCCTGCCCTTCAGCGCGCGCACGGTGGCGACCATGCCGCCGTGGTACTGGAAGTAGTCGTCGGAGTCCGCGATGTCGTGCTCGCGGGTGTCGGTGTTCTTCGCGGCGACCTCGATGCGCTTGTAGGCGCTCTCCATCTCCTCGCGGGCCGGGCGTCCGTCCAGCTCGCGGCCGTAGGCGTAGCCGCCCCAGACCGTGTAGACCTCGGCGAGGTCGGCGTCGGTGCGCCAGTCACGGGAGTCGATGAGCTGGAGGAGGCCCGCTCCGTACGTGCCGGGGCGGGAGCCGAAGATGCGGGTGGTGGCCCGCCGTTCGTCGCCGTGCTCGGCCAGGTCGGCCTGGGTGTGCGCCCGTACGTAGTTCTGCTCGGCCGGCTCGTCCAGCGAGGCGGCCAGCCGTACGGCGTCGTCGAGCAGCCCGACCGTGTGCGGGAACGCGTCGCGGAAGAAGCCCGAGATGCGCAGCGTGACGTCGATCCGGGGGCGGCCCAGCTCCTCGTACGGGATGGGCTCAAGGCCCGTCACACGGCGCGAGGCGTCGTCCCAGACGGGTCGGATGCCGAGCAGCGCGAAGGCTTCGGCGATGTCGTCGCCCGCCGTGCGCATCGCGCTGGTGCCCCAGAGGGAGAGGCCGACCGAGGTGGGCCAGTCGCCGTTGTCGGTGCGGTAGCGGGTGAGGAGCGAGTCGGCCAGCGCCTGGCCGGTCTCCCAGGCGAGCTTGGAGGGGACGGCCTTCGGGTCGACGGAGTAGAAGTTGCGGCCGGTCGGCAGCACGTTGACGAGACCGCGCAGCGGCGAACCGGACGGACCGGCGGGGACGAACCCGCCGTTCAACGCGTGCACGGCGTGCGTGAGTTCGTCGGTCGTGGCCGCCATGCGCGGGACGACCTCGGTGGCCGCGAAGGTGAGGATGTCGGCGATCGCGTCCGGCAGCCCGGCGGCGACACCGGCGACGGCGGCCGGGTCCCAGCCGGCGTCGTCCATCGCCTGGACGAGCGCGCGGGCCTGCTCCTCGATCGTGTCGGCGGCCGTGCGGGTGGCGGCCGACTCGTCGAGCCCGAGCGCCTCGCGGAGCCCCGGCAGCGACGCCGTACCGCCCCAGATCTGGCGGGCGCGGAGCACGGCCAGCACCAGGTTGACCCGGTCGTTCCCGGCGGGCGGGTTGCCCAGCACGTGCAGACCGTCGCGGATCTGGACGTCCTTGATCTCGCAGAGCCAGCCGTCGAGATGCATGATGAAGTCGTCGAAGCCCTCGTCCTCCGGCCGGTCCTCCAGGCCGAGGTCGTGGTCGAGCTTCGCGGCCTGGATCAGCGTCCAGATCTGCGCCCGGATCGCGGGCAGCTTCGCCGGGTCCATGGCGGCGATCTGGGCGTGCTCGTCGAGGAGCTGCTCCAGGCGGGCGATGTCGCCGTAGCTGTCGGCGCGGGCCATCGGCGGCACGAGGTGGTCGATCAGCGTGGCGTGGACGCGGCGCTTGGCCTGCGTGCCCTCGCCCGGGTCGTTCACCAGGAACGGGTAGACGAGCGGGAGATCCCCGAGGGCGGCGTCCGGACCGCACGCGGCCGACAGCCCCGCGTTCTTGCCCGGCAGCCACTCCAGATTCCCGTGCTTGCCGAGGTGGATCATCGCGTCGGCGCCGAAGCCGTTGTCGTCGGCGGAGGCGGCGATCCAGCGGTAGGCGGCCAGGTAGTGGTGCGAGGGCGGCAGATCGGGGTCGTGGTAGATCGCGATCGGGTTCTCGCCGAAGCCGCGCGGCGGCTGGATGAGGATGAGGAGGTTCCCGCGCCGCAGAGCCGCGAGGACGATGTCGCCCTCCGGGTTGGCGGACCGGTCCACGAACATCTCGCCGGGCGCCGGCCCCCAGTGCCGCTCCACCGCGTGGCGCAGCTCCTCGGGGAGGGTGGCGAACCAGCGGCGGTAGTCGGCGGCCGGGATACGGACCGGGTTACGGGCCAACTGCTCCTCGGTCAGCCACTCCTGGTCATGGCCGCCCGCCTCGATCAGCGCGTAGATCAGCTCGTCGCCGTCGCCGGAGACCAGCCCCGGGATGTCCTCCTCGGCCCCGAAGTCGTACCCCTCGGCGCGCAGCCGGCGCAGCAGCGCCACGGCGCTGGCGGGGGTGTCGAGCCCGACGGCGTTGCCGATCCGGGAGTGCTTGGTCGGGTAGGCGGACAGCACGAGCGCGATCTTCTTCTCGGCGTTCGGGATGTGCCGCAGCTTCGCGTGCCGTACGGCGATCCCGGCGACCCGGGCCGCCCGCTCGGCGTCGGCGACGTACGCCGGGAGCCCGTCCTCGTCGATCTCCTTGAACGAGAACGGCACCGTGATCAACCGCCCGTCGAACTCCGGCACCGCGATCTGCGTGGCCGCGTCCAGCGGGGAGACTCCCTCGTCGTTCTCCTCCCAGGCGCTGCGCGGGCTGGTGAGGCAGAGCGCCTGGAGGACCGGCACGTCGAGCCCGGTGAGCGCGCCCGCGTCCCACGACTCGTCGTCACCGCCGGCCGACGCCTCGGCGGGCCTGGTGCCGCCCGCCGCGAGGACGGTGGTCACGATGGCATCGGCGGCGCGGAGCGCGTCGATCAGCTCGGCCTCCGGCGTACGGAGGGACGCGACGTACAGCGGGAGCGGCCGGGCACCGGCATCCTCCACGGCAGTGCACAGGGCGTCGATGAACGCGGTGTTCCCGCTCATGTGGTGGGCGCGGTAGTAGAGAACGGCGACGGTCGGCGCACCCTCGGGCACCGCACGGGCCTCCCGCTCCAGCGGGCCCCACGCGGGGGCCGGGGCGGGCGGTTCGAAGCCGTGGCCGGTCAGCAGCACGGTGTCGGAGAGGAACCGGGCGAGCTGCTCCAGGTTGGCGGGCCCGCCGTGCGCGAGGTAGGCGTGCGCCTCGGCCGCGATGCCGATCGGCACGGTGGACGCGGCCATCAACTGGGCGTCGGGGGCCTGCTCACCGGTCAGCACGACGACGGGGCGGCCGGTCGCCAGCACCGCGTCGAGCCCCTCCTGCCATGCCCGTACCCCGCCGAGGAGGCGTACGACGACGAGGTCGACGCCGTCCAGCAGGTCCGGCAGGCCGTCGAGGGAGACGCGGGAGGGGTTGGCGTACCGGTAGCTGACGGGTCCTTCGGAAGCGCGGGCGCTCAGGAGGTCGGTGTCGGACGTCGACAGGAGCAGGATCATGCTGCGTCAGGCCTTCCTCGGGGTGTCCACGCCCCGGGCGGTGTCGGAGGGTCTCCCCAACACCCGGCGGAGGGCCGGGCGCCGCGCCCGGTGGGAAACCGGGCGCTCGGGGAAGGGAGTTCCTGACTCGCCCGGCCGGTGGTGGCGGCCGGGCTCACAGTGGCGGGACCGCGCCGGAATCTCACCGGGCTTCCTCCCCTGTCGCCGTCTGGCGATGGCGGCCTGAACGGACCACCGCCTGCATCCTAAGCGGCCGGGGTGGACGCGGGGCAGGGGGCGGGGGTGCGGTGGTGATCACTGTTCGCGGGTCCGGCTCCGCGCCGGACACCTCCTGTCCCGCCCACGGGGCGCGGCTCACCGCGGTCGGCTGTCCCACAGACCCGGGCGCGGCTCCCCACGCTCGGCTGTCCCACAGGTCACAGGAGTGAGCCCGCCGATCGGATCGACACGGTCGGTATGCTCGCCGCCATGCCCGATTCCGCCCCCTCGCCCCTTTCCACGGGCGGCACATCCCTCCGCGACGGCGGCGACGCCTGCCCGGGGACGCTGCGGCTGCACCGGGCCGACGACGGGGCGCTGGCCCGCGTACGCATCCCCGGCGGGGTGCTGAGCGCGGACCGGGCGGACGCGCTGCTCGCGGTGGCCGGCCGGTTCGGCGACGGTGACCTGCATCTCACCTCGCGGGGCAACGTACAGCTGCGCGGCCTCGACGCGGAGTGCGGCGGTGGGCCGGCCGAACTGCTCGGCGCCGCCGGGCTGCTGCCGTCCGCGGCGCACGAGCGGGCCCGCAACATCGTGGCCTCGCCGCTCGCCGGCCTGGACGGTTCCCCCGCGCTCGGGGGCTGGCTGTCCGAGCTGGACGGCCTGGTGTGCGCATCGGCCGCCGCCGCATCGCTCTCCGGGCGCTTCCTCTTCGCCCTGGACGACGGTCGCGGCGACGTGGACGCGCTGGGCGCGGACGTGACGCTGATCGCGGAGGGTGACGACTGCCTCCTGAGGGTCGGGGCGGAGGACGAGGTGTTCCGGGTTCCGGCCGGGAAGGGCCCGCGCGCCGCGCTCCTGGCCGCCGAGGCGTTCCTCCGCGCCGCCCGGGACTCCGGCGCGTGGCGCGTGAAGGACCTGCCCGACGACGTACGCGCGGCGCTGCCCGGCGAGGTCGCCCGGACCATCGGAGGGGTGGCGGCGGACGAGGCCGTCCACCGCCCCCGCCCGCGTACGGCGAAGGCTCCGGAACCGGGCCCGGTCACCGCACAGGACAACGACGGCGACGGCGACGGCGACACCACGACCGCGATCAGCATCGGCGTACCCCTGGGGCGGCTGACCGCCACCCAGTGGCGGCTGCTCACCGAAACGGCCCGGCGGCACGGGAGCGAACTGCGCCTCACCCCGTGGCGCGGAGTCATCATCCCCGGCCCCTTCGGGCAGTCCGGGCAGGACGGGCAGTCCGGGCAGGACGGGCAGTCCGGGCAGGACGACGCGGCGGAGGCACTCCGCACCCTGGCTGCGACCGGCCTGATCACCGGCCCGGACTCACCGTGGACCGGGGTGGGGGCCTGCATCGGCCACCCGGGCTGCGCGAAGTCGCTGGCCGACGTGCGGGCCGAAGCGGGGGCCGCTGTCGGACCGGTCGGGCGGCTCCCTGTGTACTGGTCCGGGTGCGAACGCCGCTGCGGCCACCCTCACGGGGAGTGGATCGACGTGGTCGTCACGCCCGACGGGCACCGGATCTCGCACGTACGGGGCGAACGCCGGGACCCCCCGGCGACGGTCCGGAACAACCCGGCGGCACTCGCGGCGACGGTGGCCGCGGCCCGCGCATGAACACGCTCCCCCTCCCCCGTCCCCCATACCGGCATTCCGGCATACCGGCAGAAGAAAGCGACAGCACTGTGCACCAGTACGAGAAGGACGGACCGGCGATCTACCGCCAGTCCTTCGCCACCATCCGCGCGGAGGCGGATCTGGCCGGGCTGCCCGCCGACGTCAGCCAGGTCGTCGTCCGGATGATCCACGCCTGCGGCATGGTCGACCTCGTGACTGACCTCGCCTTCTCGCCGAACGCCGTGGCCGACGCCCGCGCGGCCCTGCGCTCGGGCGCCCCGATCCTCTGCGACGTGGCGATGGTGGCCAGCGGGGTCACCCGCAAGCGGCTGCCCGCGGACAACGACGTGGTGTGCACGCTGTCCGATCCGTCCGTTCCGGAACTGGCCGCGAAGATGGGGACCACGCGCAGCGCGGCTGCCCTGGAGCTGTGGCGGGACCGGATGGGGGGTGCGGTCGTGGCGGTGGGCAACGCCCCGACCGCCCTGTTCCGGCTGCTGGAGATGATCGAGGAGGGCGCCCCGCGCCCGGCCGCCGTCATCGGCGTCCCGGTCGGCTTCATCGGCGCGGCCGAGTCCAAGGAGGCTCTGGCCGAGCACGCGTCGGGGCTGGAGCACCTGATCGTGCGCGGCCGGCGCGGCGGCAGCGCGATAGCGGCCGCGGCGCTCAACGCCATCGCCAGCGAGGAAGAGTAGTGACCACTCCAGCGACCACTCCAGCGACTTCTCCGGTGACCACTCCGGCGCCTTCTCCGGCGCCCGGGATGACGGAGCCCGGGATCAAGAAGGGCGACGGCAAGCTGTACGGCGTCGGGCTCGGCCCCGGCGACCCGGAGCTGATGACCCTGCGGGCCGTCCGGGCGATCGCCGAGGCGGACGTCGTCGCGTACCACAGCGCCCGGCACGGCCGCTCGATCGCCCGGTCCATCGCGGCGGCACACCTGCGGCCCGACCACATCGAGGAGGCCCTGGTCTACCCCGTCACGACGGAGACCACGGACCACCCGGGCGGTTACCGGGGCGCGCTTGAGGAGTTCTACGAGAAGGCCGCGGCCCGCCTCGCGGCGCATCTGGACGCGGGTCTGGCCGTGGTGGTGCTCGCCGAGGGCGACCCGATGTTCTACGGCTCGTACATGCACATGCACAAGCGCCTGGCCGGCCGTTACGCGACCGAGGTCATCCCGGGCGTGACGTCCGTGAGCGCGGCGGCGGCCCGGCTCGGCACCCCCCTGGTCGAGGGCGAGGAGATCCTCACGATCCTGCCTGGCACGCTGCCGGAGGAGGAGCTGACGGCTCGTCTCGCCGCCACGGACACGGCGGTGGTGATGAAGCTGGGGCGTACGTTCCCGGCGGTGCGCGGGGCGTTCGAGGCGTCGGGGAGGCTGGCGGAGGCGCGGTACGTGGAGCGGGCGACGATGGCCGGGGAGCGCACGGGTGACCTCGCGGACATCGACCCGGCGTCGGTCCCGTACTTCTCGGTGGCGGTGCTGCCGAGCCGCGTAGACGCGCCCAGGCCCTCGCCGTCCGCCGGTGGCGAGGTCGTGGTCGTCGGCACCGGCCCGGCGGGCCCGCTGTGGCTGACACCCGAGACGCGCGGAGCACTCGCCGCCGCCGACGACGTGGTGGGCTACACGACCTACCTGGACCGGGTGCCGGTCCGCCCCGGCCAGGCGCGACACGGCTCGGACAACAAGGTGGAGTCGGAGCGCGCCGAGTTCGCCCTGGACCTGGCCCGGCGGGGCCGCCGCGTCGCGGTGGTCTCCGGCGGCGACCCCGGGGTCTTCGCGATGGCGACGGCGGTGCTGGAGACGGCCTCGCAGGAGGCGTACGCGGACATCCCGGTACGCGTCCTGCCCGGCGTCACCGCGGCCAACGCGGCAGCGGCCCGCGCGGGCGCGCCGCTGGGCCACGACTACGCCACGATCTCCCTCTCGGACCGGCTCAAGCCTTGGGAGGTCATCGCGGAACGCCTGCGCGCGGCGGCCTCGGCGGACCTGGTGCTGGCCCTGTACAACCCGGGCTCCAAGTCCCGTACGTGGCAGGTCGGCAAGGCCCGCGACCTGCTCCTGGAGCACCGCTCGCCGGACACGCCGGTCGTCCTCGGCCGGGATGTGGGCGGCCCGACGGAGAGCGTACGGACGGTGCGGCTGGCGGATCTGGACCCGGCGGAGGTGGACATGCGGACGCTGCTGATCGTGGGCTCGTCGCAGACGCGCTGGACCCGGAGGGGCCAGGACGACCGGGGCATCGTCTGGACACCGCGCCGCTACCCGGAGGCGCCGGAGCCCTCGAACCCCTCCGAGCCCTCCGAGCCCTCCGCGCCCTCCGCCTAGAGCCGGCGCACCCACCGCACGGCCTCGTCGGGCGTACAGGCCACCGGCACCCCTTCCGGTACCGGTGGCCGCCGGACGACGACGACGGGAATCCCGGCTTCACGGGCGGCGGCGAGCTTGGGGGCGGTGGCGTCCCCGCCGCTGTCCTTGGTGACGAGGACGTCGACGCGATGACGGCGGAGCAGCTCCCGCTCCCCTTGGAGATCGAACGGCCCCCGATCGAGCAGGACCTCCATCCGGGCCGGGCAGGGCTGCTCCGGCGCGTCGACGGACCGCACGAGGAACCACAGATCGTGCAGGTCGGCGAAGGCGGCGAGCCCCATCCGCCCGGTGGTGAGGAAGACCCGCTCGCCGAGTGCGGGCAGCAGCTCGGCGGCCTCGGCGAGCGACCCGGCGGAGTGCCAGCGGTCACCGTCCTGGGCGACCCAGCCGGGCCGGCGGAGGGCGAGGAGAGGAACATGGGCCTGCACGGCGGCCTCGGCCGCGTTCCGGCTCATGGTCGCGGCGAAGGGGTGGGTGGCATCGACAACGGCGTCCACACCATGCTCACGCACCCAGGCGGCGAGCCCGTCGGGACCACCGAAACCACCGACGCGCACGTCACCCGGCGGAAACCTCGGCGAGGCGACGCGCCCGGCGAGCGAGGTGGTGACACGGACCCCCGGTTCATGGGCGGCAAGGCTCTCGGCCAGTCGGCGCGCCTCGGTCGTACCCCCCAGAACAAGGACATGCACAGGCTGCACAGGCATCGGAACGGACTCTTCTCATGAACGCTGAGGCGCGGGGTGGTCGCAGTGCCCAACTCAAACACACCGGCCTGCGCCCCGGCTGGACGACCGGCGCCTGTGCCACGGCCGCGACGACGGCCGCGTACACGGCACTGCTGACCGGCGACTTCCCGGACCCGGTGAGCATCACGCTGCCGAAGGGCCAGACACCGGCGTTCGCGCTGGCGGTGGAGGAACTGACGGCCGGGCCGGGTGAGCCGGTGGCGACGGCCGGAGTGGTCAAGGACGCCGGCGACGACCCGGACGTGACGCACGGGGCGCTGGTGAGGTCGACGGTACGCAGGCTGCCGCCGGGCTCCGGCGTGGTGTTCCGGGCGGGCCCGGGCGTCGGTACGGTCACCCTCCCCGGCCTGCCGCTGGAGGTCGGGGAGCCCGCGGTGAACCCGGTCCCGCGCCGGCTGATGCGCGAGCACGTGGAGCGGGTGGCGGCGGAGCACGACGGGTCGGGGGACGTGGAGATCACGGTCTCCGTCGACCACGGCGAGGAGATCGCCCGCTCGACGTGGAACGGCCGCCTCGGCATCCTGGGCGGCCTCTCGATCCTCGGCACCACGGGCGTCGTGGTCCCGTACTCCTGCTCGGCCTGGATCGACTCGATCCGCCGGGGCGTGGACGTGGCGCGGGCGGCGGGCCTGACCCACGTGGCGGGCTGCACGGGCTCGACGTCGGAGAAGACGGTGACCGCGGAGTACGACCTGCCGGACATCGCACTGCTGGACATGGGCGACTTCGCGGGCGCGGTCCTCAAATACGTACGCCGGCATCCCGTCGCCCGCCTCACGATCTGCGGCGGCTTCGCCAAACTCTCCAAACTCGCGGCGGGCCACCTGGACCTCCACTCGGCCCGCTCCCAGGTCGACAAGCCCTTTCTGGCCGCCCTGGCCAGGACGGGCGGCGCGGACAAGGAGCTGGCCGCCCGGATCACCACCGCCAACACGGGCCTGGAGGCGCTGCGCCTGTGCGAGGCGGCGGGCGTCCCGCTGGGCGACCTGGTGGCGGCACGGGCCCGCGACGAGGCGTTGGCGGTTCTGCGGGGCGCGCCGGTCGCGGTCGACGTGATCTGCATCGACCGGGCGGGGGCGGTGGTGGGGCGGGGGTAGGGCGGCGAAGCAACGGGTTCCCATGCTTCGCACCATCGAGAATGTCGTGTCAGCCGCACGCTCTACGCCGCACAGAGGCTGTCGCCACCTGAGCACATCAGGCTGGACGCTGTTTCCTCAAGGCACTTGCGCCCGCCCGGCGACCTGCTACCCGATAGGTTCATCCCATGCCCGGCCGTCTTCTGGAACTACACGTCGAGAACTTCCGCAGCCTTCGTGATGTGACGATCCCCCTCGGACCGCTCACCGTCCTGGTGGGCCCCAACGGGGTGGGCAAGTCGAACGTACTCAAGGTGTTCGACTTCCTTGCTGCGATCATCCGCACCGACCTGCAACCGGCGCTCGACGAGCGAGGCGGATTCGACGAAGTGGCCTTCTGGGGGGGCGAAAAACCGCCCACTTCCATGGCGATTCGCCTCACGGCGGACTGGACCACGCATGCGAGCGCCAAAGCTCCGGACGAGTACTCGCTGACCATTCGCAGGCGCTCCCTGCCTGGCAGCCGCGATTCCTACACGTTGTCACGCCAAGAGAGTTTCCGGTTCAAGCGGACACAGGGCCGGGGCCGTCGGATCACGATTTCCGGCGATGCGGCCCGAGTCGTGGACGAGAGGGCCGGTCGCGAGTCCGACGGAGGCAAGTTCGGTATCCAGCGGCTGAGCAGCGGTCTGTCCACCCTGCCCCGGCTGGGACGGTCGGACGGCGGGGAGGAGGTGACGAGGGTCGCGGAGCGCTTGTCGTCCTTCAGGGTCTTCGACGTGGACGTCACCGCTGCTCGACAGCCAACACGCACCCACTCGATCGAGCCCGGCCGTCTGGAGCCGCACGCAAGGAACCTTGCGGCGTTCCTGATCCAGCTCAGCGCCGATGAGGAACGCTGGGATCATCTGACACACGATGCCCGCCGCGTTCTTCCGCAGCTGGACGCCATCGAGTTCGAGCAGGTCGGGGGCTTCGCCGAGCGCCTGGCGGTGGTGCTTCGCGAACGCGGCCTGCGCCGGCCCACTCCGCTGGCCGAGGCCTCATTCGGGACAGTGCGCCTGCTGGGTCTCCTGGCCATGCTCTACGACCCTCAGCCACCGGCCCTGACGTGCGTCGAAGAGATCGACCACGGCCTGCACCCGCAAGCTCTCGAACTCATTGTGGAGCGGATGAGGGAAGCCTCGGCGCGCACGCAGTTCATCGTGGCGACCCACTCTCCCGCACTCGTCGACCGGCTGGAACCTCACGAGTTCATCGTGTGCGACCGGGACGAGCACGGAGCTTCCATCATCCCTGCCCTGACAACGACCGAGATCCAGGCGATCGTTGCGGAGACAGGTGACCAGCCCCTCGGCGAGCTGTGGTTCTCCGGCGTGCTGGGGGGCGACCTGACAGAGGACGAGCTGTGAGTCGCAGGCGGATGTCCAAGCCGTCCGGCCGGGGCATCGTCGTGCTTGCGGGCGAGAGCGCGAACGATCGCCGCATGCTGGCCGCGTTCATCAAGGCAGCCCATCCGGCCCTTGCTGCTGCCGTCACTCTCACCGAGATCACCGATCCCGTACGCCTACGGAAGAAGTCGGGCGCTGAACTGGCCACAGCAGCGAATACCCTGGTCAGCAAGGCGCGAGGCAAAGCCCGCCTGAAGGCGGGCGAGTTCGTCGGGATCGCCGTGCACGAAGACATGGACGCCTGCCCCGGCCCTGCCTACGACGCCGCACGAAAGGCTGTCTCGGCCGCACTGGGCAAGGCGGCCGCCGACTCCTCATCCGTGTACGCGCTCGCCGCCGCCGAGTCCGAAGCCTGGCTCCTCCTCTTTCCCGAAGCGTTCACTCTGCACCGGGCTTCCTGGAAGATTCCAGCGACGTGGAAAGGCAAGGACAGCGGGCGTCGCCAGAATCCGAAGGAAGATCTCGAAGGTCTCCTCACGAGCCCCCGCTTCAGGGAGAGCGACGGCCCGGAGATCGTGTCCACAGCTCTGGCGCAAGGGTTACTCACCGAGCCCAAGGGGTCGAATCGCTCCTACCAGGAATTCATCGCGGACATCCGCGCCTGGCAGGTCCCCCGCCCGCCCAGTCGCTGACTCCCGCCGACCGTTGTGCGGTCCACACCGACCAACTGGGCACATTTCTCCTGACTGTAGTCCAAGGCCCTACGCCTCTCCGTCAGTCCCATGGAACCCGCTTCCCGCAGCTCCGACGCCTCCGGTTACCTGCTGCACAGAGCTGAGCCCCCTATACCGAGTGCCTCCTACCAGGCCTGATGACCGCGCGTGGGTCGCGGAGCCATACCTGCTGTCCCCGGTCGGTCACGGTCAGCCCGAACTGCTCGGCGTCGGGCCGCCCCACCGACTCGTACTCCCACCAGACCTGCTCGATCTCCTCCCACAGAAACCCGGGCCCGTACTGCCACACCCCCTCCCCCGTGGCAGCCGTCGCAGCACCCCCGCCCTCACGGGTCACCCACACCTGGACACCTTCGGCGGTGTCCTGGTGGATGAGCCGCACGCCGGGCAACCGCGCCCCCGCGTACAACGCGAACCCGAGGTCGAGGAGCCGGGCGGGATCCAGGCCCGCCGCGCGGGCCCGCCCCTTGCCCCGCACGTCGTGGAGGTCGGGTACGCGATGGGAGCGCATCGGCATGTACGTGGCCCCGCCGCGGAACGGCCCCACCGCCGTACCGTCGCCCTGGACACGGAGCTGGACCAGCGCACCCGACCAGAACTCCCGGGCCAGCGGGGCCACGACGACCCCGCCGGGCCGGACCTGCCGCAGCAGCCCGTACGGGACGTACCGCACCGCGCACGTGGCGATCAGCCGGTCCACCAGCCCCAGGCCGGGCCACGGCCGCTCACCGTCCCCGACCCGCAGACGCGGCCGGTACCCGGCCTGCGCCAGAGCCTCCCCCGCCTGCCGGGCCACGACCGGATCCAGCTCCACACTGTGGACCAGATCGTCACCGAGCCGCTCGCAGAGCAGCGCGGCAACGTACCCGGTGCCGGTGCCGATCTCCAACACCCTTTGGCCATCCGAGACTTCGAGCAGGCCGAGCATGCGGGCGACCATCGAGGGCATCGAGTTCGACGACGTCGCGACACCGGGCCCGCCCTCGGCCCCGCCGTCGAGCTGCGTGACCACCGGTTCGTCGCTGTTGACCAGCGCCAGCCACGCATCCGTCCCCACCACCGGCTCGCACCGGTCGGGCAACTGCCGCCACACAGCCGCCGGAACGAACCGGCTGCGCGGCACGGCCTCGAACACCCGCCGCCAACGGGCACCAAGCAGCCCACGGTCGGCCAACTCCTGGACCAGCGCCGGATAGGTGGACACCTGGGGTGCCGTGCTCACGGCTGCGGAACGAACGTGGGACGGCTGCCGTCCGGAGACGGCTTCGGCTCCGACGGCGGAGTCCACGGCTTGTCCGACGGAGGACCGCCATGCTTCCCGCCCTCGGCCTGCACGGGGTCGGTGCTCATCGTCATCGTCCATCTCCTCTGCTCTGTGGAACGGTTCGATCGGCGGGGCGGCGGTGCAGCCGGTAGATCCCGTACGGCGGGAAGAGGCCGACGC